>NZ_JBHVDM010000054.1:0-44780 GCF_042802775.1 Nocardia sp. NPDC057455
CGCGAACACCCAGCGCCGCAGGCGCTGGAAAAAAACTCAGCTCAACGTGGTGTGCCAGACGATGGCGGCGGCCAGGGCTCCCGCACCGTTGACCGACCAGTGCAGGGCGATGGGGGCGAGCAGGCTTCCGCTGCGGTGGCGCAGCCAGGTGAACACCACGCCCGCCGCGGCCGTCGCGAGGACGGCGAGCAGGATTCCGATGACCTGTCCGGCGACGCCGCCGCCGATGACTCCGCTCAGGCCGCGGTTGCCCGAGGTCAGGCCGAAGGAGGAGGCGATATGCCAGAGACCGAACAAGAGGGAGCCCGCCGCGAAGACGCCGCGCGCACCGTAGGCGCGATGCAGTGTGCCGTGCAGCACGCCGCGGAAGGCCAGCTCCTCCGGTATGACGGTTTGCAGCGGGATGACGATCATCGAGGCGATCAGTGCGCCGGAGATGGTCGCGTAACGATCGGCCAGGAAGAACGGCCGGGTCAGCGGGAGCGCCGCCCCGATCGCCACGACCGCGAGAACCAGCCCCACCGCGGCGAGCGCGTAGAGCGAACCACGCCGCCAGTGCCGGGGCGAAAGGCCCAGTTCCGACCAACCGAGGCCACGCCTGCGCACCAGCGCGAGCAGTACGAGCGCCGCGACCGGCACCGTCACGATGCTCGCCCACGCGGTGGTGAAATGCGCGATCAGATTGGTACCCGCGAGGACGATCACGACAACGGCGACGTCGAGGTAGGCGTGCACTTCGCGGCGTGGGTGGGTCGGTGCTGCTAGGTCCGGCTCAGACATCCCGACCGAGTCTACAAATCGAGGCCGGTTTTGCTACGTGTCGGGGCGTTATTGCTGGATCGATCACTTTTTGCCGCCGAACCGGCCCGTCGGAGCCTCCGCCGTTTCCCTGCGCGGCGAGGCGAGTGCCCCGGGCGGGGGACGGCGCTCGGGGCACCCCGGGTCGGCGCTCCGATCACCTCTGTGGCACCAGCGGGGCTGACCCCGGTGTCGTCAACCGGCCCACCCGTGCGGATCGGTCCAGGCCTGCAAGGTACGCGTGGTCTCGAAGCGGCGCGGCTCGCGGGTGATCGGATCGGTGAACTCGAGCGCGGCGGCGAGCAACTGGAGCGGCCTGGTGAAGTCGTCGACGGGCTTGTCGGTGAGCGCCGGGTAGAAGTCGTCGCCGAGGATGGGGATACCGAGGCTGTTCATGTGCAGGCGTAGTTGGTGGGTCCGGCCGGTGTGCGGGCGCAGCCGGTAGCGGCCGAGGCCGTCGCGATGCGCGAGCAGTTCGATCTCGGTTTCCGCGTTGGGTTCGCCCGGCACTTCCTGGGCGGCGAGCACCTGCTTCTCCTTGATGATCCTGCTGCGCACCACGCGGGGCAGCTCGAGACCGGGATCGAAAGGAGCGATCGCCTCGTACTCCTTGCGCACGGTGCGCTTGTGGAACATGGTCTGGTACGCGCCGCGGCGGGCAGGGTTGATCACGAAAAGCAGCAGGCCCGCCGTGACGCGGTCGAGCCGATGCGCCGGGATCAGGTCGGGAAGGTCCAGTTCTCGGCGCAGCCGCACCAGCGCGGTCTGCAGGATGTGCTGACCGCGCGGAATCGTGGCCAGGAAGTGGGGCTTGTCCACTACCAGCAGGTCGTCGTCGCGATGCACGACGGAGATGTCGAACGGGACCACCGTCTCCTCGGGTAGGTCGCGGTGGAACCAGACCGCGCCGCCGGGCACGTACGGTGCGTCGAAGGAGATCGGGCCGTCCAGGTCGACGATGCCACCCGCGTGCAGCAGTTCGTCGATCCGTGTCGCGGGCACCCGGGGCAGGCGCTCCACCAGGTGGTCCCGGATGGTCGCCCAGTGACCCTGCTCCGGTAGTCGCAGCCGGGCCGGGTCCAAGCCGTGCCGCTTCGGCAACGGCGGTTGTTGCCGCCTTCTCATCGGTATCGACCCTAACCGCAGGCCGGGTTTGCGATAACCGAGGCCGTGACGCGCCGCGCGCTCAGTGGGCGCGGACCGCTATGCCCGGGTAATCCAGCACCAAGCCGGACTTGTCGTAGTCCAGGGTGCAGGTGAAGTCGAACTCCGGGGCGTCGTAGTGGAACCGTGGTCCGTGCGCGCCGTCGGCGATGCGGACGTAGCGCTGTTCCAACCGGGCCACCGCGGCGCCGGAGGCGTACACGTAGGCCGCGGGCGCTTCCGCGCCGTCACCGATCTCCCACGCCGAGCGGTGCACCGGGAGCGCGTTGGTCAGCGCCGAGGATTCCAAGTCCACATCCAGGCAGCCGTCGAGCAGCGGCGCGGGCATGCCGTCCAGCAGCCAGGAACCCGCGCTGTCGGACTCCAGCACCAGCGTGTTCCAGCCGCCGGGTCTGCGTACGGCCACCTGGGCCCGGCATGTCCGCCATTCGGTGTCCAGCGCGATCCGGTAATCCACCACCCATGCCGCGCCGTCCTCGACGGCGGTCGTGCAGCCGTCGATCAGCACACCCTGCTCGGTGACCCGGAAATAGGCCACCTCGAATCCCTCGCGGGCGGTGCGGTGCCGCCACGCGGCGGTGGGCGGCGGCGGCGCGAACATCATCGACTTCAGAATCCGCGCAGCCGGTCCGGAGTGACGCGCAGCACGACCGAGTACTCGGCATAGAACTGCTCGTCGGTCATGCCGATCGAGCGAAGGCCGTCGGTGTACTTCCTCGTGAACGCGTCGATTTCGTCGGCACCGGGCCGTTGGTCGACCACGCGCGCCGTGCCGGTGAGCACGACGACCTCGCCGCCATGCTCGGTGCTGTTGAGATTCAGCGAGACCCGGGGATTGCGCTGGATGTTGCGCACCTTCGGCTGGCCGGGCTTGCTGAAGATCAGGAACTCGCCGTCACGCCACTGGAACCAGACGGGGTTCGGCTGCGGTGTACCGGTGGGGCCGACGGTGGTCAGCCAGAGAACCGACTCGCGGTCGAGCCGTTCGGCGACTTTCGCGCCGAATTCGGTCTCGGTATCGACGACGGGGGTGGCGGATCGATCGGATGCCGTTGCGGTCATGGCAGGGTCAACGCTCCGGCTGCCGGGACGATTCCGCTCCACGCACACAAGCCACTCCGGCGCGTGCGAGTTCATCGCCGTCCGCACCGGCGAGTCGAGGCACGAGCGCGGCGCGCCCATCGCGGGCCCCACTATGGCGTGGCCCGCTCGTCGAGCACCATCAGACGGGCCTCGACGAGCGTCCCGCGTGCGCGCCGCCGGACCCGGCACAGTTCGACGCTGCAATCCAGGTGCACTTGCATGGCCGTATGCGCCTGGCCCGCGGTCAGTTCGCCGGGATCTTTCGCGCAATTGGACAGAACCGAAAACTTCGCCGTGCCATACATATTCGATACTCCTGCGCGTCGGATGGGTTCGCTTCCGGTTGAATTTAGCGATGCGCACGGGCTATCGGACCAGGATGCGCCGCCGTTCACGGAGGTTTCCCCGGCGCGTCGTGAATGCGAAAACTACAAGTCCGGAACGGTTTTCGCACATTGACGAATTAAGTCGGCAAGGACAACAGCCGGTATGCCGCCGAACGGCCTGGCGCGATACCGCTGCGAGGACGCGACTTGAGGACGCGGGGTTCGCCGCGCCGGACGGTGAACCCGAGCCATTCGGTGCGCGTGACCGGAAGGCGATGCATCGGGCGTGGAGCGATGGCGATGGCCCGGACGGGGCAAGGTAACTTAGGCTAACCTTTCTTACTGGGCGTCCCTGTGTGAGGATAGGGCGATTCCAGCGACGGATGCCGCAAGGGTGAGAGACGAGGGTCCAGATGACGGTAGAGGTCGCGCCGCTGCCGGCGGCGCAGACGGGGAACCGGCCGCCGAAGGCGGTGCTGAAAGAACGCAAGCAGCAAGAGGCGCGGGCCCGCAAGGAGATCCTCGCGCCCGTACGCGGCCCGTTGACCGTCGCGAGCGTCATCATGGCCGTCGCGTCGGCGTGCGCGGTCGTGCCCTTCGTGCTGATCGTGGCGGCCTGCCGCGAACTGCTCGCAGACCACGTGGACACCGATCGGGTATGGCGCCTGCTCACGATCGCGGTGCTCGTCCTGGTGGCCCGCGCGCTGCTCCAAGCCGCGGCGCTGACCTGGACGCATCTGGTCGACGCCGGGTATCAGCTCACCGTGCGCCGGGCGCTGGCGGCCAAGCTGACCCGGGTGCCGCTGGGCTGGTTCGGCGAGCGCACGTCCGGCGAGGTGAAGAAGTATCTGCAGGACGACGTGGAGGCATTGCACTACCTGGTGGCGCATGCCCGCCTGGAATTCGTCGGTGCGCTCACCATTCCGTTGATCACCCTCGGGTATCTGTTCACCGTCGAATGGCGGCTCGCCGTGGTGCTGTTGCTGCCGGTCCTGGCGTACGCCGTGCTCTACAGCCGGATGATGGACCGGGACGGCCGGGACCGCTTCGTGGTCTACACGCGCTCCGAACAGGCCACCAAGCAAGCGACCATCGAATTCGTCGACGGCATCCAGGTGGTGCGCGCCTTCGGCCAGGCGGGTAAGGCGCACAGCGCCTTCCAGGACGCTGTCGAACACCAAGCGCGCAGCGTGCACCGGCTGAAGATGCCGATCCTGAAGGTGCAGGCGGCCTCCGACATCGTCGTCACCCCGGTGTTCGTGATGCTGGTCGTGGTCTTCGGCGGACTGGCGGCAGTCGGCCTGGACTGGGTCGAGCCACTGGATGTGCTGCCGTTCCTGCTGGTCGGTCTGGGGCTGGGCAGCTCGTTGCTCAGCCTCGGCTACGGTGCGCAGGCCCTGCGGGCGGCCGCGGTGGCCGCGCAGCGCCTGCACGATCTGCAGCGGTCCCCCGAACTGAGCGCCGGGGCACCGAAATCCGCCGGACCGGAATCCGCGCCCGCCGGTCTGGTCCGATTCGAAGGGGTCGGCTTCGGCTATCGCTCCGGCCACGACGTGCTGCACGATATCGATCTCGAACTCGCCCCCGGCACCATCACCGCGCTGGTCGGCCCGAGCGGATCGGGCAAGTCGACGCTGGCCAAACTACTTCCGCGCTTCTACGACGTGGGATCGGGCCGGATCACCATCGGCGGCCGCGACGTCCGGGACTTCCCGAGCGACGAGCTCTACCGCACGGTCGGATTCGTCTTCCAGGACGTGCGGTTGATCCGCGGCAGCATCCGGGAGAACCTGCGCCTGGCTCGGCCCGACGCCGACGACGCGGCGCTGGAGCAGGCCGCCCGCGCCGCGCAGATCCACGAGCGCATCGTGGCGCTGCCGCGTGGCTACGACTCCGAGCTCGGCGTCGACGCGACCCTGTCCGGCGGCGAGGCCCAGCGGCTTTCCATCGCGCGGGCACTGCTCGCGGACACCCCCGTTCTCGTGCTCGACGAAGCGACCGCCTTCGCGGACCCGGAATCCGAGGCGGCGGTGCAGGATGCGCTGGCCGTGCTGGTCGCGGGCCGTACGGTGCTGGTCATCGCGCACCGGTTGCACACCATCACCGGGGTGGATCGAATCCTGGTGCTCGAACGGGGACGCCTGGTCGAGCAGGGTGATCACTCGAGTCTCGTCACGGCGGGTGGCGTCTACCAGCGGCTGTGGGAGATCAACGAAGCGGCGCTGGGCCAGATCGCCCTCGTCGACAGTGCGGAGGGTGTTCGATGATTCGCAAGGTGCTCGGCCTGGTTCCGGATGAATTCGCCCACCTGACACCGAAACTGTTCGCCGTCATCGTGGCGCAGGCACTCAGCCAGGCCGTGGCGTATCTGCTGCTGGTCCCGGTGCTGACGGCGCTCTTCGACGACGACCTCGGCCGCGCCTGGCTCTGGGCGCTCGGCATGCTCGCCGCCGTCGCGGGCGTGGTGGTGTTCGGCTACCTGCAGGCGGCGATCGGGTTGCGCGTCGGTATCGGCATGCAGCGCGGATTGCAGACTCGGCTCGGCGACCACTTGAACGCACTGCCCCTGGGCTGGTTCGAGACCCATGATGCCGGGCCGCTGGGGCGGCTGATGGTCGACAATGTGCGTGAGCTGCAAGGCCTTGTCGCCTATCTGCTGGCCAGGATTCTCACCGGTGTCATCGTGCCGCTCGCGGTCGCGGTCGGCATGCTGGCCGTCGATTGGCGCATCGCGCTGGCCATGCTGCTCGCCGCGCCGGTGCTCTACCTGGTGAACGGCGTGGCCAACCGCGCCTACACCCGCGCGGACCAGCGCATGCACGCGGCGGCGGCCGAAGCCGATTCGCGCGTCATCGAATTCGCCCAGGCCCAGCCGGTACTGCGCGCGTTCGGCGCGGTGGGCTCGGGAAACCGGGCACTCGACGCCGCTCTGGCGGGGCAGCGATCGGCCGGGTCGCGCATGGTGTTCGCCAGCGTGCCGGGGCTGATCCTGTTCGCCCTCTTCGTCCAGGCGGTATTCCTGGTACTGGTGTACGTCGCGGTGGCGCGGGTGACCGACGGAGCCATCTCCGCTGCCGTCGCGATCGCGCTGATCGCGGTGAGTTCGCGATTCATCGAACCGCTCAATCAAGCCGCGCAGCTGGGCACCGCGCTGCGTTCGGCGGGTACGGCCGCCGAACGGATCACCGAACTGCTCGACGAACCGGTGCTGCCGGAGGCGGACGCACCGGTCACGCCGGGAACGCCGTCGGTGGTCTTCGACGACGTGAGTTTCGGATACCGTCCCGGTGAGCCGGTGTTGTCGGGGGTGACCTTCAGCGTGCCCGCGGGCACCACCACGGCCATCGTCGGGCCGAGCGGCGCCGGCAAGACGACCTTGCTGCGGTTGGCCGCCCGGTTCTACGACGTGGATTCGGGCCGGGTGGTGGTGGGCGAGCACGACGTGCGTGATCAGCCGTCGGCGACGCTGCTCGATCAGCTGTCGCTGGTGTTCCAGAATGTGTACCTGTTCGATCGGTCGGTCGCCGAGAACATCCGGATCGGCAGGCCGGAGGCCGGTGATGCCGAAGTGCATCGCGCGGCGGCCGCGGCCAGGGTCGACGAGATCGTCGAGCGCCTACCCGACGGCTTCGACACCAGGGTCGGTGAGGGCGGCGCGGCGCTGTCCGGCGGTGAGCGCCAGCGCGTCTCGATCGCCAGGGCGCTGCTGAAGGACGCGCCCATCGTGCTGCTGGACGAGGTGACCAGTGCGCTGGATCCGCACAGCGAAGCGCTCGTGGTGCGCGGGATGCACGAGATCACCAAAGACAAGACGGTGATCGTCGTCGCGCACCGGCTGGCCACCATCGCCCACGCCGACCAGATCCTGTTCGTGGACGGCGGACGGATCGTGGAGCGTGGCACGCACGCGGAACTGCTCGCGCTGGACGGCCGCTACGCCGCGTTCTGGAACGAGCGGTCCCGCGCGGCGGGCTGGCATCTGGAACCTGTTGCGTCATAAGGGTTCGTGAGTCGAGCCGGTCGGCCGTGCACGCCGGGACATCCGGTGGCCGCGGTGGGTGCGTCCCCGGCCGGCTCGCCTCGTGATCGGAGCAAGAGCAGGAGCATCGGGTGGAGGTCCATTGCGGCTGTAAACGAATCGGCTGCCCTTCGCCGTGAGCACGTCGATATGCGAAAACGCCGCACCGCGCGGGGGAGCGGTGCGGCGTGGGAGAAAGACCCTACTTCCAGTAGGCCTGTGATTTGATCGCGGTCTTGGGCAGGTTGTGCGTCGTCTTGAAGCTCTTCGCGATCGAGCGGGTGGTGTGCCCGTCGCAGGCGACCCAGGCGAAGGCGTCGGCCGGACAGGTGAGTTCGTGCGCCGCTTCCCGCAGCAATCGGCCGTCATCGATGCGCTGCAGCCATGTCACCTGGTGGTGCGGTTTGTTGCGCAGCGGGATCGTGGTGTCGGATTCGTGCTGCCACTCCAGCCAGACTCGCGCCGGGATGTCGCCGATGGCATCGAGCAGCGAGTTGATCGCGGGCAGTGAGGCGGTGTCGCCGAAGATGAGATATTCGCCGGGGGTGGGCTCCGGCAGCTGGAAATTCGAGCCGAGCACCGACACGTCGAGTTCGTCACCCACCGAGGCGTTCTGCGCCCAGCGGGCGGCGAGCCCATCGTGCAGCGCGAACTCGATCGAGAGACGGTCACCGTCCGGGTCGGGGTCGACCAGGGTGTAGCCGCGCTGTTGCAGCTTGCCGCTCTCACCGTCCGGGAACCAGCACCGAACCCACTGCGTGGGGTGAACCGGGTGTTCGGCGAACAGCCCGCCGGCGGTGAAGCCGAGCCGCACGTATTTGTCGGTGACGTGTTCGGTCGACGTGACGGTGAGCCGGTAGTCGTTCCCACCCCACGCTTTGACTATCAGACCGTTGAAGCCTTTGCCCATGGCACTAAGGTTAGCCTAACAAAAGTTGAATGTCGCGTAGTGTGTCCGCCGCGGGACGACGGCAAACCCTGTACCCCCGGGAAATCGTCCCGGAGATACAGGGTTCGAGATCAGCAGGACAGCGCGAGCGCCGAGGCGAGGCTGCACTCCGCCTGGCGGGTCAGCTTCCAGTAGCCGTCGATCTGCTTCCACGACACGTCGTAGGTGAAGTCCGGGTAGCCCTCGGTGGCAACCAGCAGTCGCGCATCGATCCGGTCGCCGGAGGCGGACGGGTTGATCACGTTGTAGCGCAGGCTCGGCGGAGCGGCCGCGAGCAGGCCCGCGATCTTGTCCATCGTCGCGACGCCGGCATCGCCCGATTCCAGCTCCGCCGCTCGCGCGCTGCGCGCCGCGCCGGTGTTGATCGCCACGCGCAGTTTGGCGGTCAGCTCGCCGGCTCCGGGGGCCTGGGCGTGCAGGGGGGCGGTCAAGGGCGCCGCGACCGCGGGCGCCACGGTGCCCGCCGTGCCGGCAAGTGCGGCGGCGAGCACGAACGCCGTTGCGGCGAGCCGGGCAAGTGCCTTGTTCGAAGTCCTGGTCATTTGTTCATCCAATCGTTCGCGGGTGTGAGTGTCACCGCTCTGGTCGGGTACGAGTGTGCAATATAAGGTAAGCCTATGCAAACATAATCCGGACGGGTTCTGATTGCCGGTGCGGGAGCGGACCCGTGCACCCAGCGGGATGCCGCGGGACGTCGGAGAGAGTGGAGAACCGGTGGAAACGCTTCTGGTGATCGGAGCTGGCCCGAAAGCCCTTGCGGTGGCCGCGAAAGCGCACGTGATGCGCGAACTCGGCTTGCCCGCCCCGCGGGTCGTCGTCGTCGAGGCGCACGCGGTGGGCGGGAACTGGCTGCCGAGCGGTGGCTGGACCGACGGCAGGCACCGGCTGGGCACGAGCCCGGAGAAGGACGTGGGCTTCCCGTACCACTCGACCTGGGCTCGCGGGCGCAACCAGGAAATCAACGCGGCCATGACGGCTTACAGCTGGACGTCGTTCCTGGTCGAGCAGGGCACCTACGCGGAATGGATCGATCGAGGTCGTCCGAACCCGGCTCATCACGTCTGGGCCAAGTACCTGCAGTGGGTGGCGCGCCGGATCGATCTCGAACTCGTCTCCGGCACGGTGCGATCCATCGGCGCGACCGCCGAAGGCTGGCTCGTCACCGCGACCGATCCCGACGGCGGCACGATCCGGTTGGATGCGAGCGGGCTGATGATCACCGGTCCGGGCGCCAGCACCAAGGCCCTCGCCGACCATCCGCGAGTGTTGAGCATCGCGCAATTCTGGGACCTGGCCGGGCGGCGTAGCCTGCCCGTCGCCTCCCGGGTCGCGGTGATCGGTGGCGGCGAGACGGCGGGTTCGGCGCTGGATGAGCTGGTGCGCCACGGCATGCTCTCGATCTCGGTGATCTCGCCTATGGCCACGATCTACACCCGCGGCGAAAGCTATTTCGAGAACTCGCTGTTCAGCGATCCGGTCAAGTGGGCAGGATTGACTGTTCAGGAACGGCGCGACGTCATCCGCCGAACCGACCGCGGCGTCTTCTCGGTGCGGGTGCAGGAGAGCCTGCTCGGCGACAGCCGGGTGCATCACCTGCAGGGCCGTGCGGTTCGCGTCGCCGAGCAGGGTGACGGGGTGGCGCTGACGCTGCGCAACGAGCGGCGTCCGGATCAATCGCATACATTCGACCTGGTCATCGATGCCACCGGCGGACAGCCGCTGTGGTTTTTGAAGCTTTTCGATCAGGACGCGGCGGACCTGCTGGAGCTGGCGGTCGGCGGCAGGACCACCCAAGAGCGGATCGAGGTATCGATCGGCTACGACCTCGCGGTGTCGGGTATGGAGACCAAGCTCTACCTGCCCAACCTGGCCGCGGTCGCGCAGGGGCCGGGGTTCCCGAATCTGAGTTGCCTGGGCGAGCTTTCCGACCGTGTGCTGCAACCGGTCACGCGGCGGTCCGGTGCGTACCCGGCGGGCGCCGCCGCGCGGGCGCTCGGATGAGTGCCCACGCTGTCGACGCCGCGCACCGGGTCTCATTGCCGCACAGTCGGAATGTCCGCGGGTGTGCGCGGCAGATAGTAGAGCGTGATGCGGCGATCCGGCCGGATGTCGAAGTCGCCCAGATCGGGAACGCCGAACCGCTCGGTCATGCGGCGCACCGCGACGTTGCGGTGATCGGGTTCGATCAAGACGCGACGGCAGTTCGATTCCGCGAAGATTGCGGCCAGCAGGCCGCTGACGAAGGCGAACATGATGCCTCGCCCGATCGCCTCCGGGTCGGCGGTGGCCAGATGGAAGGCCACGTCATAAGGGTCGGCGTGATAGATCTTGGCGATCTCGTCCTTGGCCGGGCGATACAGCTCCAGGTAGGCGATGTCTCGACGGCCCAGTTCCGGCCGGCCCGCGGCGGCGAAGTCGTAGCCGACGATGTATGGGCGGGAATAGGTCCCGGCCAGCTGCGCGCGCAGATTCTGCCTGCGCAGTTCGAGGGGCCACGGCTGCTCCCACGACTCGAGCAGGTGCGGCCGGTTCATCCACTCGGTGAGCAGCTCCGCGTCGGCGCCCTCCGCGTCGACCGTCCGGATGTCGAACGGGGCGGGCAGGGCGGGCAGCGGCGGAGCGGGCACGGCCCGCAGTTCGTCGGAGATGTCGGTCAGCTCGCGCGCGATGACATAGGGCGTTTCAGTGGGGTTCATCGGTCGTCGAGCTCCGTTCGGTAGTGGCCCTGCTGGATGAATGTAAGGTTATCCTATGCTAACCTCACGTGGTCGGCGAGGCCCGGCCGTTCCTGGAGAACGGTGCAAAGGCCCTGCGCGCCGCGGCCGAATTCATTTGTCCGCGGCGTCTTTTCGCTGATACCGCGTTATGTGTAGGAGCTGTTGGATGTCGAGAAAACCTGGGTGGATTCGGAAGTTTCACAAGCCCGTCGCGGAAACGCTGCCACCCCTGGTGCTGTTTCCCCACGCAGGCAGTGGAGCCTCTACCTACCGCACCATGTCCAAAAGGCTCAGTGCGGATTTCGACGTCGTCCTGGTGCAATATCCGGGGCGCCAGGACCGGGCCGCCGAACCGATGGCCGCCAGTCTTTCCGAACTCGCGGCAGGCGCGCTCGCGGAATTCCTCGAATCCCCGTATCACCACGGTGTTCCGATCACGGTATTCGGGCACAGCGTCGGCGCGATGGTGGCCTTCGAGTTCGTCCGCCAGGCCGAGGCCGCCGGGGTGCCGGTGGCGCTGCTCGGCGCATCGAGCGCGGTGGCGCCCGCACTGGTGGCCGACAGCGAACCGCTGCCGACCGAGGACGAGGCGCTGCTCGACCGGCTCGCGTCGCTGAACGGCACCGGCGCGGACGTTCTGGCCGATCGCGACATCATGCGGATGACACTGCCCGCGCTCAAAGCCGACTACCGCGCCTTCGACGCCTACGTGTGCGAGCCGGATGTGCGGGTCGGCGCGCGGATCGAGGTCATCGGCGGCGCCGACGACGACTTCGTCACTGTCGGTGATCTGCGCCCATGGCTCGCGCACAGCTCTCGGGGCGGCTCGATCACGCTCTTCGACGGCGGGCACTTCTATTTGTACGACCACATCGACGGCATCGCGGAATTGCTCTCCGCCGCAGCCGCCGACGCCGGACAGTCCGCTCTTTCCAGTTAGGTTCACCATGTCAGGATCGGCTTCGGGGGACGAAGACCATATCGTCGTCGTCGGAATCGGGGTCGAGGCCCCCGGCGGAATAAACAGTCCACGAGAATTCTGGTCGGCGCTCACCGATTCGAAAGAGCTCATCGGCCCGCTGCCCCGCGACCGGGAATGGCCGATCGAACAGCTGCTCACCCTCGGCCGCAACGACGGCTGGAGCGATGTTCGCGACGCGGGTGGGTTTCTGTCCGAAGCAACGGAATTCGATCCGGCGTTCTTCGGGATCACGCCGCGGGAAGCCGTCGCGATGGATCCGCAGCAGCGCGTAGGATTGCGCGTCGCGTGGCGGGCGGTCGAGGATGCGGGCCTGAATCCCGGCGCCGTCGACGGTGCCGACGCGGGGTGCTGGATGGGCGTCACACCGCTGGAGTACGGCCCGCGCATGGCGAGCGTCAGCGAGCACAGCGGCTATCGGATGACCGGCA
Source organism: Nocardia sp. NPDC057455 (assembly GCF_042802775.1). Taxonomy (NCBI): domain Bacteria; kingdom Bacillati; phylum Actinomycetota; class Actinomycetes; order Mycobacteriales; family Nocardiaceae; genus Nocardia; species Nocardia sp. NPDC057455. The sequence goes on from NZ_JBHVDM010000054.1 coordinate 12,466, forward strand.
CCACGCTCGGCGCGGTAGCCGGCCGGATCTCGCACAGCCTGGGCCTGATCGGGCCCTCGATCAGTGTGGACACCTCCTGCGCGGCGGGTTTGACCGCTCTGCATCAGGCGGCGGCGGCGATCCGGGCGGGCGAATGCGACTGGGCCCTGGCGGGTGGCGTGTGCGTGATGGGTTCACCCGGCATGTTCGTCGAGTTCGCGAAGAACAACGCGCTGTCGACCGACGGCCACTGCCGCGCGTACTCCGCGGGCACCACCGGGACGCTGTGGGGTGAAGGCGCGGGAGTGGTAGTGCTGGAGCCGGAATCGCGGGCACGGCGGCTCGGTCATCGGATCTACGCCCGGCTGCTCGGCTCCCGGGTCAATCACAACGGCAAGGGCGCCCCGCTGGCCGTGCCCAGCGCGGACGCGCAGGAGCGGCTGATCCGCGCCGCGCTCGCCGCGGCAGGCGTCTGCGCGGAACACATCGGACTCGTCGAGGGGCACGGCACCGGCACGTCGGTGGGCGACCCCATCGAACTGACCGCGCTGATCCGGATGTACGGCGCGCCCGAGCGTGCGCGGGGCGCGCTGCTGGGATCGGTCAAGTCGAACATCGGTCACACGCAGGCGGCGGCGGGCATGCTCGGCCTGATCAAGATGCTCCTGTGCGGCGCGAACGGTCACGTCGTCCCGAGTCTGTGGGCGGAGAACCCGACCGACGCGGTCGACTGGGCGGCCACGAGTCTGCGGCTGGCCACGAAATACGCACCGTGGGAGCCGATCGATGGCGTCCGCTACGGAGCGGTGTCGGCATTCGGTGTGGCGGGGACCAACGCGCACGCGATCGTCGGGATGCCCGTCCTGGAGGAGGACAGCGATGCCTGAATACCGGCTGCCGGACGGCACCACCCCGGTCCTGCTCTCCTCGGACAGCGCCGCCGGGCTGCGCGCCGAGGCCGCGGCGATCCTGGCCTACCTGGACACCCACTCCCGGGTGGACCCCGATCGACTGGCGAGCCATCTGTTCCGCACCAGGATCGCGCGCAGATATCGCGCGCTGGTCATGGTCGGCACGCGCGAGGAGCTGCTCGACGCGTTGCGGTCGGTCGCCGCGGACGCCGCGCATCCCGCGGTGGTGACCTCCGACGGCGCCGTCCCGGCAGGTCGCGTCGGATTCGTCTTCCCTGGCCAGGGCAGCCAGCGCCCCGGCATGGGCAAGCCCTACTACGACTTCTCGCCGGCGTACCGGGCCGCGGTGGACGAGTGCGCGGCGGTGCACGAGGAGCGATACGGCCATGCGCGGCCGGTGCACTATCTGCTCGCGGCCGATGAGGAATACGGCGAAACACTCTGGGAAGTGCAGCCCGCCAGAATGTTCCACCTGATCGGCTTGGCCGCCATGTGGCGGGCGGCGGGAGTGCGTCCCACCGCGACCATCGGGCACAGCCAGGGTGAACTCGCCGCCTGTGTGGTCTCCGGGGCGATGACATTGCGTGATGCGGTGCTGGTCGTCACGCACCGGGCCCAGCTCTTGGAGCGGGACCTGTCGGACGGGTACGCGGTGGCAGTACTCGGCGCGGAACGCGAGGAGTGCGAGGAGCTGCTGGCCCGGAATTCGGGGTGGGCGGAGGTCTCCATCATCAACTCACCTCGTTTGATCGGCGTTTCCGGCCACGAGGCGGCAATCGCGGAACTCGTCGCGACCGCCACCGCGAAGGGACTGTTCGCGCGCCGGATCCAGATGTCCTTCCCATCGCACACCTCCGCGATGACACGGTTGCGCGTCGAATTCCAGTCCGCGCTGGAGGAACTGAGCAGCAAGACCTTCACCCTCGGCGAGATCGACTGCTATGGAGGGACGCTCGGCGCGGCGATCACCGCCGAGGTTACGCATCACGACTACTGGTACTGGAACCTGCGCAACCGGGTCCGCTTCGATCGCGCGATCATGGCGGCGTCCGAGAACGTGGACACCTTCGTCGAGATCGCCGAGCACCCGACGTTGCAGCCGGCGCTGCGCGAGAATCTGTCCGGCGTCGCGTCCGAGCCGGCGCGGGCCGCCCGCGAGTTCCGCATCGTCGGGACGTCGCTGCGCACCGCGAACGGGCTGGGTGAGTTCACCCGCAATGTGGCCGAGGTCGCGGTGCACGATCCGCACTACGACTGGCAGGCCCTGCGCACCGGATCGGCGCAGCGGACGCGGGCGCTGCCGTTGCGTGACTTCCCCGCCACCGTGATGAATCAGAAAAGGCTGTGGGCGCCGTATCAGTCGGGGATGGAGGCGCCGGTCCCGGTCGCCGTGCCGCCCGTGCGGTTGCGCGAGGAGTGGGCGAAGTTGTCCCGAATCGCGCTGGCCGAGCCGCGGACCGTGCTGTTCGCCGAACACGACGGTCGCGCCGACGCACTCGCGACGGCGATGCGAGCGCGGGCTCCGCGCCACGGGGCCGCCATCTCCGACGCCGAGACCCCCGCCGACACCATGGTGCTGCTGCTCGCGCCGGTCGCGGCCGACGACGAGGAAGGTGCGGTAGCGGAACTCGCCGCGTTCGCTCGGACCGCCGAGCCGCTGACCGCGATAGTTCCCGGTGTCACCGAATGCTGGCTGGTGACAACCGGTGCGGAGGCGGTGACCGCGGAAGATGTTCCTTCCCTCGGGCACTCGGCGGCGAGTGCCGCGTATCGCAGCCTGGGCCTGGACCATCTCGGCATCGCCTTCCGGCACCTCGACTTGCCGCCGGATGCCGCGGCGCAGGACCCGGCCGCGCTGGCCGACAAGATCTTCGAAGCCATTCACGTGCTGGGCGAGCCCGAACTCGCCCTGCGGGACGGGAAGTTGCACGCGAAGCGTCTCGTCCGGGCCGAGCCGTCCGGTGATTCGACCTCTCCGGATCTGCGCGAGGTAGTGATCCTCGGCGGGACGGGCTGTGTCGGGCTGGAGTTCTGCGCGCAGTTCGTCCGCGACGGCGCGCGCCGGATCACCCTGGTGAACCGCACCGGGGAGACGAGCGCGCTCACCGAGCGGCTGCGGGTGATACGCAAGCTCGGCCGGACCGAAATCGACGTGGTGGCCTGCGATATCACCGACGGCGCGGCGGTCGCCGACCTCGCGCGGCGTTTCGCCGAGCGTCCGGTGAGTGTGGTGGTGCACGCCGCCGTCCAGTACGCGTGGGCCGGGTTCGAACCGGCGGCGGTCGTCGAGGCAGCCGCCGCGAAGGTGCTCGGCGTCGCCGAGGTGCTGCGTGCGGTGCCGCTGGCCGCCGACTGCACCGTGCTGTTGTGCTCCTCGTTCGTGGCCACGCTCGGCGGGCGCGAACAGGCGTTGTACGCGGCCACCAATCGCATGCTCGACAGCCTCGCCGTCCGGCTGCGGGCGCAGGGCAGGGATTGCGTGTCGGTGCAATGGGGACTGTGGGGGCTGCCCGGCGCGGAACACGCCGCCGTGGAGGCCAGGATCCTCGGTGCGGGTTTGCAGCCCATGCCCGCCATGCCCGCGATCGCGGCGGGCCTCGCCGATCGCACCGGGAACGCTGTGGTGCTGTCCGCGGACTGGGAGCGGCTGCGGGAGACGGTCGAGCTCGTCGGCCTGACAACGGTCTTCGCCTCCGCGTTCCCGGCTCCAGAGCCTTCGGCTCCCGTGGCCACCGCGTCCGCGCCGCCGCCATCGACCGCCGTCGAGCCGCAAGCGGATGCGACAGACGATTTCGCGGAGATCATCCGGCGCGAACTCGGACAAGTCATGCTCGTCGACGGTCCCGACCACATCGATGGCTCGGTCCCGCTGGTGGCGCTCGGCTTCGACTCGTTGCAGGCGGTCGACCTGCGCGCGCGGATCAAAACGACGTTGAACCGCGAACTGCCGGTCGCGGCCATTCTGGGCGGCGCGTCCCTGGACGACGTCGTGCTGCTCATGTCCGAGAACCGAGGCTGATGGTGCCCGAGAACACAGGCTCAGGAGGCCGCTTCATGTCGGAGAACACGCAGGCGCCCATGCCCGAGATCGAGGACGTGCTCGCGCTGAGCCCGTTGCAGGAGGGTCTGTTCTCGCTGGCCAGGCTGGCCGGGGAAGGCGATCTGTACGCACTGCAATTCGTCTACGAGATCGCGGGCCCCGTCGATGGGGCACTCCTGCGCCGCAGCGTCGAGGCGATCCTGCGGCGGCACGCGAACCTGCGCGCGTCGTTCTGGGATCGCGACCTTCCGCGGCCGGTGCAGATCGTGCCCGCCGCCGCCGAGCTGCCCTGGGCTGAACGCGCGATCGATCCGGCCGAACTCGACGCCGTCATCGCGGCAGAAACGCGCGCGCCGTTCGACCTGGCGCGCGGCCCGCTGCTGCGCGTGCTGCTGCTGCGGTTGCCCGACGACACCCGGCGTCTGGTCCTGACCGCCCACCACATCCTGCTGGACGGCTGGTCGCTCGGCGTGTTCTTCCGGGAACTGTTCGCCCTGTACCAGGCGGGCGCCGTGGCGGACGCGCTGCCCGCACCGCGGCCCTACCGGGACTACATCGGCTGGCTGTCCGCGCGCGACAACGAAGCCGCACTGCGCGCCTGGCGGGAATACCTCGGTGATCTCGATCCGCTGATCGTCGCCGACCGCGGCGATTCGACGGTCAACACGATCGTGCCCACGATCGACACGCTGACTTTGGACGCGGCCGACACCAGCCGGTTGACGGCATGGGCGCGGGCGAACGCGCTGACGATGAACACCGTCGTGCAATACGCCTGGTCGGTTGTGCTCGGCAGATTGACCGACCGGAGCGACGTGGTGTTCGGCACCACCGTCTCGGGGCGGCCGGACGAGCTGTCCGGTGTCGAGACCATGATCGGGTTGTTCATCAACACCGTCCCCGTCCGCGTGGCCGTGGGCGCAGGCAACGTGGTGCGCGACTGCGCGCGGCTGCAACGCGAGTCGGCGCCGATGCGTGACCTCGCCTATGTCAGCCTGTCGGCGATTCAGCGGTCGGTGGGTTCCGGCACGCTGTTCGACACCCTGTTCGTGTACGAGAACGCGCCCATGTCCGACGTGCTGCGCCCCATCGAGTTGGCCGACGGTGTCCGGTTCCGGCCGATCACGTCGGAGAGCTTGACGCACTACCCGCTCGCGGTGACCTCGTTCCTGTACGAGGGGCAGCTGGTGGTGACGGTCGAGGCGGTGCAGGCCGCGTTGCGCACCCTGTCCGGTCCCGACGTCGCGGCGCGGTTGATCTCGGTGCTGCGGCAGTTGCCCGAGATCGGTGAGCGCGGGCCGGACGCTCTGGACGTGCTGCTGCCCGGCGAGAGCGCGCGGCCCCCCGCCGTTGTCGCCGAAGATGTGCGCGGCGCGACCGTGTGGGAGTTGTTCGAGCGCCAGGTGGCCGCCACGCCGGACGCGCTCGCGCTCAGCACCGAGCGAGATCGGTACACCTACCGCGAGTTGGCCGATGCCGCCGGCCGATTGGCCGGTGTCATCGCTGCCTACGGCGCCGGTCCGGAAGACGTCGTCGCCTTGGCCTTGCCGCGGTCGGCTCAGTCGATCGTGGCGATCCTCGCCGTGCTCGCCACCGGCGCGGCCTATGTGCCCGTCGACATCACGCTGCCCGCCACCCGCATCGAATCGTTCGTCCGCCGATCCCGTCCGCGGCTGATCCTGGCCGACGCCTGGGGCCTGCCCGCGCTCCACGAGATCGGGGACAGCTCGCAGATACTGCTGATGGACCAGCTCTCCGAGCGTCTGCCCGCGTTCGCACCCGTGCCCGGCCGCCCGGACCAGTCCGCCTATCTGATCTTCACCTCCGGTTCCACCGGGGAACCCAAGGGCGTCGTGGGCACCCACTCCGCGCTGGCCGCGTATTTCGCCGACCACCGCGACCGGGTCTACCGGCCCGCCGTGGCGCGGCTCGGTAGACCGCTGCGGATCGCGCACGCGTGGTCGCTCAGCTTCGACGCATCCTGGCAACCGCTGATCGGACTGCTCGACGGACATGCCATCCACCTGTTCGACGCCGAGGAGATGCGCGACGCTCGTCGCCTGGTCGACGGCATCGTCCGGCACGGACTGGACATGATCGACACGACTCCGTCGATGTTCGCCCAGCTCGCCGCGGCCGGGCTGGTCGACGCGGGCACCACGCCGCTGTCGGTGCTCGCGCTCGGCGGCGAGGCCATCGGCGTCCCGCTGTGGAAGCAGTTGTGCGCGCTGCCCGATACCGCCGTGCACAACTGCTACGGCCCCACCGAGACGACGGTCGAGGCGGTGGTCGCCGCGGTAATCGACGGCGCTGCCGAGCCGGCCATCGGGGCGCCGGTCACCGGAATGACCGGTTATGTCCTGGATTCGCGGCTGCGGCAGGCGCCCGTGGGCGTCGTGGGCGAGCTGTATCTCGCCGGCGCCCAGCTCGCCCGCGGGTATGTCGGCATGCCGGGAATCACCGCGGACCGGTTCCTCGCCGATCCACACCGCGCGGGCGAACGGATGTATCGCACGGGCGATCTGGTGCGCCGCTTGCCTTCCGGTGATCTGGCCTACGTCGGTCGCGCGGACGACCAGGTGAAGATCCGCGGCTACCGGATCGAGATCGGCGACATCGAGACGGCCTTGCTCGCGCTGCCGGGCGTAGCGGCCGCCGCGGTGGTCGTGGTACGTCGAGCGGGCGGTCCCGGCCTTGCCGCGTTCGCCGTGGGTGACGGACTCGACACGGTGGAACTGCGCGCGGCACTGGCCGAGCGGCTGCCCGGGTACATGGTGCCGAACCGGATTCTGGTCGTCGAGCAGCTGCCGGTGACCAGCAACGGAAAGCTCGACGGGAAGCGGCTCGCGGCGCTCGCCGAGGATCAGGCCACCGGTGCGGGAGCGAGCACGACGCCCGCGCGTACCGGGACCGAACACCGCCTGTGCGCCGTGGTGGCCGAGTTGTCCGGCGGTCCCGTTCCGGGCATCGATGACGACCTGGTCGGCCTGGGCATGGACAGCATCGTGGCAATCTCCCTGGTCAATCGCCTACGGCGCGACGGGCTTTCGATCAGTCCGAAGGCGGTGCTGAGCGCCTCGACGATCCGGGAGCTGGCCGCGCGGATCGACGCGGGAGCAGGCCACGAACGCGCGTCGACGTCCGAGGGCTACGGGCCGGTCGGCCCGACGCCGATCGTGTCCTGGATGCACGAGTACGGGGGCTACCGCAGGCTCGCCCTGAGCAATCTGCTCGAGCTGCCCGACGGCATCGATTCCGACGGGCTGACCGCCGTGTTGCAGGCGTTGCTCGACGGCCACGACATGCTGCGGGCCCGTTTCGTCAGCACGACGGCGGGCTACGAACTCCATACGCGCGCTCCGGGCAGCGTACGCGCGCAGGACATCCTGTCCCGGGTCGACGAAGGGGAAGACTTCTACGCGACGGTGGCGGCTCGCGGCCATGCGGTCGCCGACGAGATCGATCCGTTCACCGGTGACCTGGTGCGCGCCGTGTGGTTCGCCAGATCCGGTGCCCCCGACGTGCTGCTGCTCACCATCCACCACTTGGCCGTCGACCCGGTCTCCTGGTACATCATCTCCGCCGACCTGGAAGCGTGCTGGGCGGAGGTCGTCGCGGGACGCACGCCGACCCCGGCGGTCGAGCACACCGGCTACCGGCAGTGGGCGCGGCTGTTGCGCGAACGGGTGGGCACCGAGGCGGTTTCGGCTCAGCGCGACTACTGGACGCGCCAAGTCGCCGCACCCGATCCGGTGCTCGGCGCCCGGCTACCCGACCCGGCATCCGACACCTGGGCTTCCTACCGGGTCCACCCCGTGCCGACCTCGGCCGAGACGAGCGCGGCGATCCTGGACAACCTCGGCGGCGGCGCGGCCGGGGTGCGCGAGTTCCTGCTCGCCGCATTGACGTTGACGCTGGCGAGCTGGCGCGCGGAACGCGGTCAGGACCCAGCGGCGGGCGCGTATGTCGCGCTGGAAGGCCACGGCCGGGAGGACGAGGTCCTCGGCGCCGACATCGACAGCGCGCACACGGTGGGCTGGTTCACCAGCATCGTGCCCGCCCGGCTCGGCGCAGGCGCCCAGAGCGTGGATGTGGCTACGGCGCTGGCGGATCCGGCGCGTGCCGCCGCACTGCTCGAGCACATCGCGACGCACCTGGCCGAACTGCCCAACGGCGGTGTGGACTTCGGCGTGCTGCGCTACCTCGACCAAGCGCCCGAGTTGGCCGGCGCCCCGCAACCGCAGGTGCTCTTCGACTACCTGGGCCGGTTCGACATGGCCGGTGCGGGCCGGCCTTGGGCGCCGATCCCGGATCTGGCGTTGCACGAGTGCCTACCGCTCGTCGCGGAGCCCGACTTCCCGCTTCGCTACGCGCTCGATGTCGTCTCGGCGGTGCGGACCACCACCGAGGGGCCGCAGTTGGTGACCATGCTGCGCTGGAGCGAGGCGGTGTTCAGCGCCGCCGAGGTCGGCCGGCTCGCCGAGCTGTGGCACGACGCCGTCGCGGCGCTCGAGCGCGCCGTCTCCATGGTGACCGTCGGCGCCGACTGACCGCGACACCCGAGCCACTCAGCCCATTCGAATTCCCAGCCTGAAGGACCAACCATGTCAGACGAGATCCTCGAGCGGCGCAAGCGGCTGCTCCAGCAGCGACTGCGCGAACAGCAACTCGCGCCCGCGCCGGCGGCACCCGAGCGCGGCAGGCGCCCCGGCGAACCGGCTCCGCTCTCGTCCGCGCAGCAGCGGATGTGGTTTCTGCAGACGGTCGCGCCGGAGGACACCACACTCAACGTCTGCGTCGGCTACCGTCTCGAGGGTCCGCTGGACAGCGCGCGGCTGCGCGCCGCCTTCGACACCGTCGTCGCGCGGCACGAGATCCTGCGCACCACCTACCATGCCGGCGCGGACGGCGACCCGTATCAGGTCGCGCACACCGATCTGGGCATCGCCTGGCAGCAGCACGATCTCGCCGACCTGTCCGAGGAAGGGCGAGGCAGGCGGCTCGAAGTCCTGGCGCGGCGGGAATTCACGCGCCCGTTCGACCTGACCTCGGAGTCTCCGCTGCGGGTGACGCTGGCGCGCACCGGCCCGGCCGAACACGTGCTGGTGCTGACGATCCACCACATCGGCTGGGACGACGATTCCTGGTCGGTCTTCTTCGCCGAGCTCAATGCCGCCTACCGCGGTGACGCGCTGGAGGAGATCCGGTCGCAGTACGTCGACGTGTCGCTCGCCGAGCGGTCCGCCGGAGACGACGCCGACCTGGCGTACTGGCGCGCCCGGCTCACTCCGCTGCCGGAACGGCTCGAGTTGCCCGGGGCGCTCGGCGCGACCGCGGCTACGCGCAACGCCGACAAATGCGTGCTGCCGTTGCCGTCCGAACTGCTCGACCGGGTCACCGAGGTCGCGCGCGACCGTGCGGCGACTCCGTTCATGGTGCTGCTGGCCGCCTTCCAGGCGCTGGTCAACCGATACACGGCGGCGACGGACTTCCTGGTCGCGGTGCCGGTGACCGATCGCCGCGGCCGCGACGCCGAGACACTGATCGGCTATTTCGGCAACACGCTGCTGTTGCGCGCCCGCATCGATCCGGCGAAGACCTTCGCCGGGCTGGTCGACGCGACGCGGGACGCCGCCCGCGACGCGTTCGCGCACCAAGGTGTCGGTGTCGAACGGGTGGTTCGCGAGGTGAGCTCGGATCGGATCGCGGGCAGCGACGGCCTGGCCCAGCTCGTGCAGCTGAGCTTCAGTGTGCGCGGCGGGGCGAACGGCTTCGATCTCGCCGGGGTCGGCTCCACCGAGCTGTCGTGGGGGAGCGCGGTCGCGCAGGAGCCCTTGGGCCTGATGGTCGTCCTCGACGACGCGGGCGCGCGCGTGGAAGCCACCTATCTCGTCGACGAGCTGGACCGGTCGGTGGTGGCGCAATTGCTGCGGCACTACTTGGCATTGCTCGCCGGCGCGGTGGGCGATCCAGCGCAGCCGGTCCGCGCGATCGACATGCTCGGCGCCGCCGACCGTGCCGAGATCATCGCCGCGTCGCACGGTCCGCTCGTCGGCGAGCCGGCAACCACCTTGGTCGAACTGGTGCGGCGGCAGGTCGCGGCGACCCCCGACCGCGTCGCGGTGGTGTCCGACGACGCCGAATTGACCTATGCCGAGTTGAAGCGGCGGGCGAATCAGCTGGCGCATTGGCTGATTCGTCGAGGCGCCGGTCCCGAGCAGCTCGTCGCGCTGCGCATGGCGAACTCCATCGAGTTCATCGTCGCGAGCCTCGCGGTGCTCGAGTCCGGCGCCGCGTACCTGCCGATCGATCCCGCGTATCCGCCGGATCGCATCGAATATCTGCTGTCCGATGCCCGCCCGACGCTGTCGTTCGACGCCGACGCGATCGCCGCGGCGATGACCGAGGCGGCGGCCTTGCCGGACACGGACCCGACCGACGCCGACCGCGGCTCGCCGCTGCGCCCGTCGAACATCGCCTACGTGATCTACACCTCGGGCTCCACCGGCCAACCCAAGGGCGTGCCGGTCCCGCACGACGCGATCGCCGATCATCTGGTGAGCTTCGCGGCCGACTGGGACGCGAGCATCCCGGAGCGGGTCCTGCAGGCGACCTCGGTGAGCTTCGACGCGTCGCTGGCCGACATCTTCCTGCCGCTGATCGCGGGCGCGAGCATCGTCGTCCCGAAACCGAACGCCTACCGCGACATTCCCTATGTCGCCGAGCTGATCGCGCGGCACGGGATCACCGTGCTGCACATGGTGCCCTCGCTGCTGGCTACCTTCCTCATGCTTCCGGAGGCGAACGACTGGCGGGCGTTGCGGCACGTGCCGGTCGGCGGCGAGGCGCTGCCCGGCGAGATCGCCGACCGCTTCGCCGCGCAATTCGACGCCGATCTGCGCAACCACTACGGGCCAACCGAAGCGGTCGTGTGCTCGACCTCCATGCCGGTCGACGGGCCACAGGGCACCGGGATCGTGCCGATCGGATTCCCGAACCGCAACGTCTACGTCTACTTGCTCGACGACTCGTTGCGGCTGGTGCCGCCGGGGGTGCTCGGCGAGATCTATCTCGGCGGGTGCCAGCTCGCCCGCGGCTACCTGGACCGGCCCGCCCTGACCGCGGAGCGGTTCGTCGCCGATCCCTTCCTCCCCGGTGGCAGGCTCTACCGGACCGGTGACCTCGCCCGGCGCACCGCCGACGGCGAGATCGAATTCGTCGGCCGCGCCGACGAACAGGTCAAGGTGCGCGGGTTCCGGATCGAGCTCGGTGAGGTGGAGGCGGCGGTAGCCGATCACCCCGGCGTCGCGCAGTGCGTCGCGATCGTCACCGACCACGAGCGGCTCGGTCCGATCCTGGCCGCGTACCTGGTACCCGCGCCGGGAGCCGAGATCGATCTCCAGCAGGTGCGCGCGACGGTCGCGGCGACATTGCCCGAGCATATGGTCCCGGCGGCGTTCGCCGTGATCGACGAGGTTCCGCTGAGCGCGCACGGCAAGCTCGATCGCCGCGCGCTGCCGGAGCCGGTGCTGGCGAAGACCCACAGCTATCGTGAGCCCGAGTCGCCCACCGAGATCCGGCTCGCCGCGCTCTACGGCGAGCTGTTCGATGCCGAGCGGGTAGGCGCGGACGACTCGTTCTTCGAACTCGGCGGCCACTCCCTGCTGGCGGCCCGGCTGGTCGCCCTGGTCCGTGACACCTTCGGGATCGACATCGACGTGCGCGCGCCGTTCGACACCCCGACCGTCGCGGGGCTCGCCGCGCATCTGGTCGCCCGGTATCGCGATCAGTTCGGCGAGAACCTCGACGAGGCAGCGCCCACCGGCCGCCCCGCAGGTGACGACGCCGCGACGCCGACGAAGCGGCAACGCCCCGAACGGGTTCCGCTGTCGTACTCGCAGCGTGCCTTGTGGCTGCGCCGCAAGCTGGAGGGACCGTTCGGCTGGGAGAACTTCCGGTTCGCCCTCCGCTTCGACGGCGAACTCGACGTCGACGCGCTGCGCGACGCGCTCGCCGACGTCATCGGCCGCCATGAGTCGCTGCGCACGAGCTTCCCGGAACACGAGGGGACGCCGTATCAGCGGGTGGCGCCGGCGGGCCCGGTCGAGCTGCCGCGCACCGTGCTCGCCGGTGATCCGCACGCGGTGGCGGCCCGGCTGGAGGAAGCCCTGGAAGCCGAGGCAGATCACGTCTTCGACCTGGCCGCGGAGTCGCTGGTCCGGTTGCGCCTGTTCGTCCTGGACGAGCGCACCCATGTGCTGTCGGTGCTGGCGCACCACATGGTCACCGACCGCGAATCGTGCCGGGTGTTCATCGAGGACCTCACCGTCGCCTACCGGGCGCGGGTGGGTGGCGCCGCTCCGGCCTGGCCGGAGCTGACGTTGCAATTCGCCGATTTCGCGGTGTGGCAACGCGATACCTTCGACCACGCACCCGGTCGTGACGATCTCAGCGAATACGGCCGCACCCAGCTCGACTACTGGCGTGGCGCCCTGGCGGAGCTGCCGGTGGAGATCGCGGTCGCGCACGACCGGCCGCGTCCCGCACGGCTCGGCCACGCCGGCGTGAGCGCGACCCGCGTCGTTCCCGCCGAGATCTGGCAGGCATTGCGATCCCTGGCCGAGACCTCCGGCGCGACGGAGTTCATGCTGTGCCAGGCGGCGGCCGCGGTGCTGGTGCACACGCTCGGCGGTGGCGACGACGTGCCGATCGGCGCGACGGTGGCCAACCGGCCCGGACGATCGGTGGACCGGCTGATCGGGTTGTTCGCCGACATGATGGTGCTGCGCAACGACCTCTCGGGCGCACCGACGCTGCGCACCGTGCTCGAGCGGGTGCGCGAGTCCGCGCTCAGCGCCCTCGGCCATCAGGACGTGCCCTTCGAGCGGATCGTCGAGACGCTCAACCCGCCCCGGGTGCTCGGCCGCAACCCGCTGTTTCAGGTGATCATGCAGTTCGGGCACACCGCGCCGACGGTCGAGTTCGCCGCGCGCGGCGAGACGACGCTGACTCCGCTCACGCCGCAGTACGACGCCGCGTTCATGGACTTCCACCTGGACTTCCTGGTGCAACCCAGCGGCGAGCTGCTGGTGCGGGTCGTGGTGAACTCCGAGCTCTACGACCCGGCCTCCGGCGAGGTCTTCGTCGACACGCTGGTGCGGATCTTGACCGCGTTCGCCACGAAACCAGATACGGCGGTGCGAGAATCGAACCTCGCGCCGGAAGGCTGGGACACCGCGCGCACCGTGGTGCGCTACTCGACCACGGAGATCGCGGTCGACGAGGCCGAACCAGGCCCGCCGCAAACCGAGACCGAGCGCACGCTGGCCGCGCTCTTGGAGGAATTGCTCGAGATCACCGACGTGGGCCGCACGGACGGATTCTTCGCACTCGGCGGCGACAGCGTCATCGCGATCCAGTGGGCGGCGCGAGCGGGCGAGGCGGGCCTGGCGTTGACCCCGCAGATGATCTTCGAGTACTTCACGCTCTACGAGCTGGCGGCGGCGGTTGACGCGGCCACCGATCAGGCCACGCAAGCGGCGCGGGCACCCGAGGAACATCGCTACGAGCCGATGTCGGCCTCGGGGCTGTCCGGTGACGCATTGGCCATGCTGCGCGAATCCTGGTCCGCGCAACGATGATCCGAGCGAACCGGTCGCGGTCGGCGGACCGCGACCGGCTCGTGATCGGCCCGCGGGGCCGCGGCGACTAGGGTTTACGGCGATGGACTCTGTGCCTGCGTGGTTCATGTTCCCGGTCATCCTGGCCGTCGCGGCTATCGCGGCCGGGCGATGGTTTCTCGTCGCGGATACCATCACCGACCGCATGATCAACCGGGCATGGGCGTGGGATGTCGGTGGCCTCGCGCTCTATGTCACCGCCAGCGCGGCGGGATTCCCCGTACTCGGGCAGCGGCTGTTTCTGTGCTGCGGATTGATGACCATCGCCGCCGTTCTGGTGGTCGCACAACTGGTCGCGGGCGCGCGGCCCGAGGTGACACAGCGACGGCAGCGGACCTACAGTGCCGTCGCCGCCGTGGCTTCGACGGTGACGCTGACGATTTCGCCTGCCGCCGGGGACGTGCTGCACGTCGAGCTCGACGAGATCGTGTGGACGCTGTCCGAGCTTCCCATGGCGGCCAGCGGGTATCTGGTGGCGCGGGCCAGTTTCGGGGAGCTGCGCACCGCCGCGCGTTCGGCGAAGGAGAAACTGACCTATTCGGTTCTGCTGTTCCTCGCGGTGTATTGGGCGGTGGCGGCACTCCTCACTGTCGTGCGCGCGATAGGTGGTGTGCCGCCGAGCCATCCGGGGAATGTCTTGGCGGTCTCGTCGTTCTTCTGCCTGCTTGTCATCGCGACACTCACGGCGATACCACTGTTCACCGCCGTGTTGGTGCGAGCGGGGTTGGATCGAGCAGGCCGGCGTTGCCGCCGTCTGCATCCCCTCTGGTGTGACCTGACCGCTGCCGTCCCGGAAGTCGTCTTGAGTCAGGAGGACAGCGGCGCGGCGTCACGGCTTTATCGGATGACGGTGGAGATCCAGGACGCCCTCCTGCATTTGAAGCCCTACATGCCGTCCCCGGCGCCGGGACGCGAGGCCGTTTCCGGGGCAGGCGCGGGCGATCTTGCCCGTCGGATCGCCCATGCCGTCCGGTCCAGAGCCGCCGGGCTCCGCCCGGTCGCGCAGAACGCCCCGCTCGCCGCTCTGCCATCCGGCAGCCGCGATCGTGCCCACGGCCTGCGGCAATTACTCGAATTGGCCCAGGAATGGCCGAAAGCGCGCGCCGATGTAGGTTAGGCAAACCTATTTAGGCTCGGCTAAGCTATGCCGCAGCAGTCTCGGTCCGCCGATTCGGCGGCAGACAAGGAGTGGCAGCGCGATGGAGTCGACACAGCGTCGGGCAGAAGGAATGCTGGACATCGGCCTGGAGGAGATCCGGGCCGCGGTGGCCGGTCAACTGGGACTCACCGCCGCGGATGTCGCCGATCACGACGACCTCATCCAACTCGGCCTCGACTCGATCCGCACGATGAAACTCGCCGGCGGCTGGCGTAAGCGCGGCGCCGACATCAACTTCGCTCAGCTGGCCGCCAGTCCCACGGTGGCTTCGTGGCACGGTCTGCTGGGCGCGAACGACGCTGCCGGACGATCGGCGGAGCCGGTGCCGGCCGAGACGGTGACACAGATCGCGGGCGCCGACGACGAGTCGGCTCCGTTCCCCCTGGCCACCATGCAGCATGCGTACTGGATCGGCCGCTCCGACGAGCAAGAACTCGGCGGAGTCGCGGCGCACCTATACGTCGAATTCGACGGCGGCCGTATCGATCCCGCGCGCCTCGAGCGCGCGGTGGCCGACCTGGTCGCCGCGCATCCGATGCTGCGCACCAGGTTTCTGCCGGATGGCACCCAGCAGACCATGACGGCTCCGGGCAAGCCGGTGTTCAGCGTCGTCGACCTGTGCGATCGGTCGCCCGAGGCGGCCGAGGCCGCCTTGACCGAACTGCGCGACCGCAAGACCCATCAGCGCCTGGCCATCGAAGACGGCCAGGCCATCGACGTCACGCTCACCCTCCGCGACGCGGACCGCAGCAGGCTGCACCTGGATGTCGACATGCTCGCGGGCGACGCCATGAGCTATCGCGTACTGATCTCCGATCTGGCCGAGCTGTACCACGGGTCGGCCGTGCCTGCCCCCGGCTACACCTACCGTCGCCACCGCACCGAGCACCGAGAGGACCGCACCGCTCGCGACCGTGACCGGCAGTGGTGGCAGGAGCGGCTGCCGGAATTGCCGGGCGCACCGGAGCTTCCCACCGTTCCGGTCAGCGAGCGCACCGACCCGAATCACACGGTGCGCTACGACCACTGGCTGGCGCCGGAAGCCAAGCAGCGGTTGCTCGCCGCCGCGCACGAGCGCGGGATCACTCCGGCGATGGCGCTGGCGGCGGTGTTCGCCGAGACCATCGGCGGTTGGTCGGCGCAGAGCCGCTTCCTGCTGAATGTGCCACTGTTCCACCGGGATCCGGTGCACCCCGACATCGATCGCGTGATCGGCGATTTCACCTCCTCGATCATGCTCGAGGTCGACGTCACCGAGAGCATGTCGGTCACCGACCGTGCCCGCGCGCTGCAACGCGGCATGCACGAAAGCGGCGCGCACACCGCGTATTCCGGGCTCGAGGTGCTGCGTGATCTGGGCAGGCAGCGCGGCGAGCCCGTGCTGGCTCCTGTCGTCTACACCAGCGCGCTGAACCTGGGCGAACTGTTCGCCGAGAAGGTCACCGAGACCTTCGGTGAGCCGGTGTGGATCATTTCGCAGGGACCGCAGGTACTGCTCGACGCGCAGGTCACCGAAGTTCGTGGCGGGCTGCTGCTGAACTGGGACGTGCGCGCCTCGGCCTTCCCCGAGGGCATGATCGACGCCATGTTCGCCTGGTACTGCGCGGCCATCGGCCGGCTCGGGGACGGCGCGGCGGGATGGAACGCGGAGGCCGCCGTGCGGCTGCCGCTCGCCCAGGCCGAGGTGCGCGCCGCGGTCAACGCCACCGACGGCCCGGTCAGCGGGCGTTGCCTGCACCAGGGCTTCTTCGAGAACGCGGCGGCGAATCCCGGCGCACCCGCGGTGCTGTGGGGTCTCGGCGACGAGCAAGGGGTGTGGCATTACGGGGAATTGGCCGCCCGCGCGCTGGCCGTGGCGGGCGCCTTGCGCGGCGAGGGCGTGCAGCCGGGCGACGCGGTCGCGGTGCAGCTGCCGAAGGGGCCGGACCAGGTCCTGGCCGTGCTCGGTGTGCTCGCCGCCGGGGCGACCTACGTGCCGATCGGATTCGATCAGCCGGTCGGACGGCGCGCGGAGATCCTGCGCACCGGCGGTATCGCCGCGGCGCTGACGGTCGAGGGCGCGGACCTGGGGGCGCCGATCGCGTGCCTGTCCATCGACGTTGCCCGCGACTACCCGCAGCCGCTTTCCGCGCCCGTCTACCCGGATACCGGCGACATCGCCTACGTGCTCTTCACCTCCGGATCGACCGGCGTGCCGAAGGGCGTCGAAATCCCGCACCGTGGCGCGATGAACACCATCGATGCCTTGAACGAGTGGTTCGAGGTCTCCAGCACAGGTCGCGCGCTCGGGCTGTCCGCCTTGGAATTCGACCTTTCGGTCTACGACATCTTCGGCCTTTTCGCGGCGGGCGGATCGGTCGTGACCGTCGATCCGGAGCAACGCGCCGATCCGGCCACGTGGGTGGAACTGGTGCGCACGCATCAGGTGTCGGTCCTCAACTGCGTGCCGAGCATGCTGGACATGATTCTGGAGATCGGTGGTGACGAGCTGGGCGATTCGCTGCGCGCGGTCATCCTCGGCGGCGACTGGGTCGGCGCGGATCTGGCCCGCAGGCTGTCGGTTCAGGTGCCGGGTTGCCGCTTCGCCGGTCTCGGCGGCGCGACCGAGACCTCCATTCACACCACCATCTGCGAGGTGAAGGGCGAGCCACCCGCGCATTGGGCGACCGTGCCGTTCGGCGTTCCGTTGCGCAATGTCAGGTGCCGCGTCGTCGGTTCTGCGGGCCGGGACTGCCCGGACTGGGTGCCCGGCGAACTCTGGGTCGGCGGTGTCTGCGTCGCCGCGGGGTACCGCAACGATCCGGAGCGGACCGCGGAGCGTTTCGTCGAGCACGACGGTATCCGCTGGTACAGGACGGGCGATCTGGCCAGGTACTGGCCCGACGGCACGATCGAATTCCTCGGCCGCGCAGACCATCAGGTGCAGATCCGCGGGTATCGGGTGGAGCTGGGCGAGGTGGAGAGCGCGCTGCGTACGGTGCCCGGCGTGCGGCACGCCGTCGCGGCGGTCGTCGGTGCGGGAGCGCCCAAGCTGGTCGCCGCTGTCGCGGGTGACGTAGCCGAGATCGGCGACATCACCGCAGCGGTCTCGGATCTGCTGCCCGGCTACATGGTCCCCGCGCGCGTCGAGTTCCTCGCGCAGATGCCGTTGACCGCCAATGGCAAATTGGACCGCCGCGCCGTGGTCCGCCTCCTCGAACCGGAGGCCGAGGAGGATCAGGCCACCGCCCCGCGCGACGACGTGGAGGCCGCCCTGGCCGATATCGTCGCAACCGTCCTGGGTATCGACGTGATCGGTGTGCACGACGACTTCTTCGGCCGCGGCGGCGATTCCGTGCTCGCCACCACTGTCGTCGCCCGGGTCCGCGAGTGGTTGCAGGCCGACCACGCGCTGGTCGCGGACCTTTTCGCCACCCGTACCGTCGCGCGGTTCGCCGAGCGGCTCCAGGAACGCGAAGGCTCGGACGGCAGCCTGCCCGCGGTCGCCCGGCTCTACCTCGAGGTGGCGTCGATGACGGACGAGGAGATCCTGGCTCAGACGTAACGCGGGGTCATGGCTGCGCCGCGGAGTCTGCCCCGGTCCGACGATCGGGACCGGGATGCTCCCCGGCTTACGGTGTGTTCGCCGAGCGTGCCTCGGCGAGGGAACCACAGAACGGGCAGGCGCCCACCACGTGTGGGAACTCGTCGTCCTCCGCGTACGCGTCCGCGATCAGGAATCCGCACCAGTGCAGGTCGTCGGCGAACTGTGTTTTGACGGCGATCGGCACGTCGGCGTCGGCCGCGCCGAGCCCGTCGAGCAACGCCAGCAGCCGCGGGTCGTGGATGCGCAGATCGCACCACGCGCGCGGGTGCTCGAGCACGAAACCTTCCGAGTCGCGATGCAGCACGGCGAATTTCGACAGTGTCGCCGACCAGGGGAGCGGGGTGCTCGGTCGCGGCGCGGGCCGCCCGAACGGGCGGATGGTGTAGAGATCGCGCCCGCCGTCGCGCACCGTGACCGACAGCCAGCCGCCGTCGGCGAGCCTGCCCATCAGTTCGGCGACATCGTCGCCGCCCGTAGCCAGCTCCGACAAGGTCGCCGGTCCCCGGGCCAGTGTCTCCAGCGCGTGGAGCTGACCGGGGGCCAGGCCGGTCAGCTCCTCCTCGCGCGCCGGATCGACCAGAACCGCGCTCGCCGTACCGGTCCGGCAGGTGACGCCGTCCGGGAACGCGAATCTGGTCTGCTGTGGATATGTGGCGGCGGGCAAGGACCGCATACCTCCGCTTGTCGACCGAGCCGACCGGTGCCTCGCCTATTTCGCCGCGGCGGCGAAGGCGGGCTCCAGCTTGTCCAGGATGTAGGGCACCGAGAGCGCCGTGGGGGTGTTCACGGCGCTGATCTCCTGGGTGGTGAGGAAGACGACCGAGCCCTTCTTGACCGCGGGCAGGTCGCTGTATCCCGGTAGCTGCCGGTACTTCTCGTCCAAGCCGGGGGCGTAGCCGGCCAGCAACAGATCGGCGGTCAGTTCATCGACCCGCTCCGGGGACAGGGCGAGTCTGCCCTGATTGGCGGGCAGGTCGGTCAGATTCTTCGGAATGCCGAGCCCCAGCTGGGTGAACACCTTCGACGACCCGTCGTCGGGGTCGGTCAACACCATGAGCTGCGCCGGGCCGGCCAGCCAGGTGCTGGCGAACGTCTTGCCCTTCAGGCCGGGGTTCGCGGCGGCGATGGCGGCGATCTTGTCGTCCACCTTCGCGATCACCTTGCCGGCCTCGTCCGGCTTGTGCAGCGCCTTGCCGAGGGCGGTGACCTGGTCTTGCCAGGGCGCTACCGACTCTTTGCTCAGAGCGGGCAGCGTCGGCGCGACGCGGGACAGTTCGTCGTAGGTCTTCTGGTCGGCGATGAACGGGTCGACCAGAATCAGGTCCGGCTCCAGGGTCGCGACCTGTTCGGCGATGTTGCCGGTGGTAGTGAGGGCCTTCGCCGACTCCAGGCTCTTCGGCTCCCACGGCGGTGTGCTCTTGGAGGCCACCGCGACGTTGTCGAGGTATCCGACGGGGACCACGCCGAGCGCGAGCGTGGCGTCCAGCCACTGGTTGCCGAGGGCGACGATCTTCTTCGGGGTGCCCTCGATGGTGGTCTCGCCGCGGGCGTGGGTGATGGTCACCGTCTCGCTACCGGCCGCCGAGTCGTCCTCCGAGGATCCGCACGCGGCGACGGTGAGGGCGAGAACTCCCGCCATGACCGTCAGCGCCGCTCGCGGCCAACGGCCGCGCATCCGAACCAACTTCATCGTCGCACCTTCCTGCAAAGTAAATCAGCCAAGGCTAACCTATCTCGCCCTGCGGTGGGTGTCGGTGCGTCCCGGTTGATGATTACCTCCGCTAACTATATAGTTTGCGGCGGTAACTATCTGGTGAGGGGCTGCCGTGACGAATCCATCCATCGAAGTCGATCCGGGGGATGTCCGGACCATCCGGCGCCGGTCGGCCTACGACCGGAACCATCCGAACTACAAGTGGATCGTGCTGACCAACACCACGCTCGGTGTCCTGCTCACGGCGATCAACTCGTCCATCGTGCTGATCTCGCTGCCCGCGATCTTCCGCGGTGTCGGGCTCAACCCGCTCGCGGCGGGCAATGTCGGTTACCTGCTGTGGATGCTGATGGGTTACCTGCTCGCGACTGCCGTGCTGGTGGTGATGTTCGGGCGGCTCGGCGACATCTTCGGGCGGGTGCGGGTCTACAACCTCGGCTTCACGATCTTCGCGCTGTCGGCGGTCGCGCTGTCCTTCGACCCGTGGCACGGGGGCGCCGGAGCGATGTGGATCATCGTCTGGCGCGTCGTGCAAGGTGTCGGCGGCGCGATGCTGACGGCCAACTCCTCGGCGATCCTCACCGACGCCTTCCCGGCCCGTCAGCGTGGCACCGCGCTTGGTATCAACATGGTCGCCGCGGTGGCCGGCTCGTTCTTCGGCCTGCTCATCGGAGGCGTGCTGTCGGAATGGGATTGGCGAGCGGTGTTCTGGGTCAGCGTCCCGATCGCCGCTGTCGGGGCGGTCTGGTCCTATCGCTCGTTGCACGAGGTCGGCATCCGGACGGCGGGCAAGCTGGACTGGGCGGGCACCATCACCTTCGGCCTCGGACTCACCGCCCTGCTGACCGGCATCACCTACGGCATCCAGCCCTACGGCGACCACGCCACCGGCTGGACCAGCCCGTGGGTGCTGTCCGCGGTGCTCGGCGGCCTCGTGCTGCTCGCAGTGTTCTGCGTGGTGGAGATTCGCGTCGCCGACCCGATGTTCCACCTGGGGCTTTTCCGTCACCGGGCCTTCGGGCTCGGCAATTTCGCCAATCTGATGGTCTCGATCGGACGCGGCGGCATGCAATTCATGCTGATCATCTGGTTGCAGGGCATCTGGCTTCCCCTGCACGGGTACGACTTCGAGTCCACCCCGTTGTGGGCCGGCATCTACCTGCTGCCGCTGACCATCGGATTCCTGGCCGCCGGACCGATTTCGGGCTGGCTGTCGGATCGCTACGGGCCCCGGCTGTTCACCACCGGAGGAGCGTTGCTCACCGGCGCGACGTTCCTGCTGCTGCTGATCATCCCGGTGGATTTCGACTACCGGTTGTTCGCGCTGATCACTCTGCTCAACGGTATCGGCAGCGGTTTGTTCTTCTCGCCGAACACCGCCGCCATCATGTCCAGCGTCCCCGCCGCCCAGCGCGGCGCGGCCTCCGGCATGCGCGGCACCCTCTTCAACGGCGGCAACGCGCTGTCGATGGGAATCTTCTTCTCCTTGATGGTCGTCGGGCTGGCGGCGAGCCTGCCATCGGCGCTGGACTCCGGTCTGCGCGCGCAAGGCGTCTCCGCGGGAGCCGCCGCCGAACTGGCCGGACTGCCGCCGGTGGCCAGCATGTTCGCCGCGTTCCTCGGTTACAACCCGATCCAGGAGTTGCTCGGTCCCTCGGGTGAGCTCGGCAAGCCGGGCGTCGACGCGCAGACCCTCACCGGTCAGGAGTTCTTCCCCAACCTGCTCACCGGCCCGTTCCATTCCGGATTGGTGGTGGTGTTCGTCGCGGCGGCCGTGATGATGTTCCTGGCTGCCGTGGCGTCCTGGTTCATCGGTGCGAAGTACGTCTACGACGAGGCGGCCGAACTCGCCGAGGCCGGGCAGACGGCGGAGGACGTGAGCGCCGCGGTACCCGTTCGCTGATCCGGCGGCGCGGGTTTCGCGCCCGGGCTGGCCCCGCGCCGCGCGAGGACATACCGTCGATCGCGATGAACGCTGTTCCGACTCCGGTACTGCTGTCGGTTGTCGTCTTCGTCGCGCTCATGACCACGGGGCGGTGGTTGCTGGTCGACGAGACGGCCACCGATCGGCTGATCAACCGTACTTTCAGCTGGAATCTGGTGGGTCTGCTGCTGTACGAGGTGGCCGTCGCGTTGCATCGTCCCGACCTCGGGCCGCGCGTCTACCTCTGCGGTGGTCTCATGGCACTCGCCAGTTTCTACGGGCTGGCCAGACTCCTCGACGGTGCCGAAACGGCGGCCGTGCACCGGCGGCAGCGGCGATACGATGCGACGGCGGTCGCTGTCGCCGTTTCGCTGATCGTCGCCACCCCGATCCTGCAATGGGCGTGGCGGATCGACTATGTCGAAGTCGTATGGACGCTGTCGGCGCTTCCCGGGGGTGTCTGCGCGCTGCTCTTCGGTCGTGCGTGCGTTCGCGAACTGCGCTCCGGAGGCGTTTCGGTCAGGGAGAAGCTCATTTTCGCGATGTTGCTCGCGTTCGCGATCTATTGGTTGATCTCGATGACGATCATGATCGTTCGCGCGCTCGCCGGTACGCCGCCGAGCGAGCCGGGAAAGATGTGGGCTGTCGCGGCGGTTCTGATGTTCTCCGCCATCACTCTGTTGACCATGATCCCCCTTGTCGCGGCGCTGCTGGCGCGGGCGGGCTGGGATCGCGCCGGGCGTGCCTGCCGTCGGCTGCGGCCGCTGTGGCGGGATCTCACCGCCGTGGTGCCGGAAGTCGTTCTGACCGAGGACCTTTCCGCGCCGCGAGAAGCGACGTCCCAGCTCTATCGGATGACCGTCGAGATCTGGGACGCCCTGTTGCACCTGAAGCCGTATGCGCCCGGCTCGCCCGCCGGGATCGACACCGACGCACGTCGCTACGCGCTCCAGGTCGCGCTGGCCGTGCGAGCCAAGCGCGGCGGTAGCACACCGGCTTCGGGCGTCGCCGCGGGTGCGGCCCAGGCCGAGGCTCGAAATCGTACGGCGGAATTCCGGTTTCTGCTCGAATTGGCTCGTGCATGGCCGGAAGCAGTTGCCGCCGTGGATTACCGGTCGGTCGACGTGCAGATGCCGACGACCGCTGCGGTATCCCAATAGAAGGGGCGCACCTCGGCGATACGGCCCTCGGTGAAGGTGATCGTCTGCAGGATGGGAAAGGTGAGTTCGCGGCCCGTCGCGCGAGCGCGAGCGCGCACCTCCGTGTGCACCACGGCGGTCTCGGCGCTGATCAGGAAACGCTGTTCGAGCAAATCGAATTCTTCCCACGTGTCGCTCATGGCGCGGAAGAACCGTTCCATGCCGTCGTGACCGCGCCAGATCCCGCCGTAGGGGAGGTTCTCGGCTTGATAGAGGACCACCGATGGGTGGAAGAACGGCGCGAGCAGTTCGAACGAGGCGTTGCCCGGCCCGCCTGCCGCCAGGTATGCCGCTTCGGCCGCGTACATTCCGGTCAGTACGGTCATCGGGTCGGTCGTCGATCGCGTCATGCGGCCAGTCTGACCGCCGGGGGCGGGCGGGACCGGCGGTATTCGGACGTCGCGATGCTCGCCGAGGCGGTTCCCGCGCACGCGCGGCGGGCACGGGAACCGATGAGGGCGGATCAGTGCGCGGCGACCGGCTCCTGGCGGGTGTCGTGGCGCAGGCCGATGGACATGATGTCGGAGGGTTCGTCGAGTTCGATGCGGTGCCATCGGTTCCGAGGGACCACGAAGGCGGTGCCCGGAGTGAGGCGGACCATCGTCTCGTCCTCGCCCGCGTGCTCCGGTCGCAGAAAGAGGCGTAGCGCGCCGGTCAGGCAGCACACCGCTTCGTCACTGCCGGGATGGACTTCCCAGTGGTCGGCGTGCACGTCGGTGTCGGATTCGACGTGGAAGGCCGCGAGTTGCCAGTCACCGTCGCCGGTGGCCATCCGGCGTTCACCGGCCGCTACCCGGCCCTCGCGGCCGAAATGGACGGCGCGGCTGAACAAATCGATCGAGTTCTGGTTCATGGTTTGCCCTTTCGATGTAAATGGGTGGGTACTTTCGGATCTTCGGTTTCGAACCACTCCGCACTGTGGTGGCGAGAGCCGCTCGACATCGCGTCCGCGGAGCCGGTGCCGGGCCGCTCGGTGAACTCCACTCGGCGATCGCTATTCCGTCGACGGACGGGCTTCGGGCGACACGGGGGCGTCGTCAGGTGCGCGCGGCGGAGAGTTCTGCGGCCTGCTCACCCTCCGGCGTCGCCATGGGCATCGTGCGGCGCGTCGTCGGCAGCACGGTCGCGGCGACGACGCTCGCCACCGCGAAGAGTCCCGCCGCGCAGCAGAGCGCCAGGGCGTAACCATCGTTCAGAGCCGCGGAACCGGTGCTGTCGCCGGTTCGCGCGGCGGCGATGGTGGCGAGCGCGGCCACGCCGACGCAGCCGCCGAGCTGGCGCGCGCTGTTGAAGACGCCGGAGGCCATTCCCGCTTCGTGCGGCGCGACGCCCATGGTCGCCGCGGCGGCCACCGGGGCCAGGCACAGTCCGAGGCCGAAGCCGCCCACCAGCGAGGGGCCGAGGACGTCGGCGAGGAAGCTGCCGTCGGGACTGATGAAGGCGAACCAGCCGATACCGACCGTGGTCAGCGCTCCGCCGAGGACGAGCGCCGCTTTCGGCGAGCGCCTGCCGCCGAGGCGAGTGGCCACCACCGTGCCGACGATGACACTGAGCGAGAACGGTACGAATGCCGCGCCCGCCGCGCCCGCGCTCATGCCCAGCACCTGTTGTTGATACAGCGACAGGAGGTAGAACGCGCTGAATTGTCCGGCCCCGGCGAGGAATACGAACACATTCGCGCCGGTCACCCAGCGGTTGCCGAACAAGCCGAGCCGGACCAACGGTGTCGATGTACGTGCCTCGACCACGAGAAAGGCCACGAGCAGCACCGCACCTGCTCCGAGTGTGATCGC
The DNA here is from genome assembly GCF_042802775.1 of Nocardia sp. NPDC057455. NCBI lineage: Bacteria > Bacillati > Actinomycetota > Actinomycetes > Mycobacteriales > Nocardiaceae > Nocardia > Nocardia sp. NPDC057455. The sequence goes on from NZ_JBHVDM010000054.1 coordinate 37,451, forward strand.
CGTGGCGGCGGAGAGCCAGCCTTGATGGTCGGTTCGCACCACGCCCACCACCAGCAGGCCGATTCCGGCGGTACCGAGGACAGCGCCCGGAACGTCGATCCGTCCTCGCTCGCCTATCCGATCCGCGGCGACACCGGCCACCGCCGCGCCGAGCGCGATCACCACGATCGGGATGTTGATCAGCATGATCCAGCGCCAGTTCGCGTACTCGGTCAGCAATCCGCCGACCAGCACACCGATCGCACCGCCCGCCGCATTGACCGCGCTCCACACGCCGAGCGCTCGCACCCGCGCGTGGCCTTCCGGGAAGGTCGTGGTGAGGGTGGCCAGGGCGGCGGGCGCCACGGCCGCCGCCGCGAGTCCCTGCACCGCTCGGGCGGCGACGAGCTGCCACGGTTCCTGGGCGAGACCGCCGGCCAGCGAGGCGACGCCGAACGCGACGAGCCCGCCGGTGAACAACCTGCGCCGCCCGAACAGGTCGCACGCCTTCCCGCCCAGCAGCAGGAACCCGCCGAAGGTCAGCGCGTAGACGTGGACCACCCAGGCCAGATCCACCGGCGCGAAGCCCAGATCGGCCCGGATGGCGGGCAAGGCGACATTCACCACCGCGAGGTCCAACGCGACCATGAACTGCGCGACAGCCACCGCCGTCAATGCGACACCAGGCCGCCCTCCAGAGTTTGTATACATGTATAAAAACTAACCGCACGGGTTGCCCCGTGTCCATACCCGGTTCGGTGGATAGGCGAAGATGGACCCATGCCGAGCCCGTCGTCGCAGCCCCAGCGCACCGGGCGACCCGCGCGTATCTCCCGCGCGGACATCGTCGCGTCGGCCAACGCGGTGATCGAGGCCGATGGCGTGGAGAAGCTGACCATGCGCCGCCTGGCCACCGAACTCGGTTGCACGCCGATGGCGCTCTACCACCATGTGCGTGACAAGGAAGACCTGCTCCGGCTACTGCTGAACGACTACGCCGACAGTGTGGTGTGGCCGGATCTGCCGGAGGAGCCGCGCCGGCGCGTCCGCGTCGCGGCGCGGGCCATGCACGACGCGCTCGCCCCGCGCCCGTGGGTCGTCGAAATCCTCGCCGCCGACGACCTCTTGGGCGTCTCCGCGCTGTGGGTCACCGAATCCATCGTGGACGGGTTCGTCGCCGGCGGCCTATCGCTGGAGCGCGCCGTCCAGGCGTACCGCGCCGTCTGGCACTACACGGCGGGCAACCTCATCGTGGCCGCCCGATCCGCCCGCCGGGCCGGGCAGGACCGCCCCACTTTCCGCGCACAGGTCTTCGCCGAGCTCGACGCCGACGCCTACCCTCGCCTGGCCGCCCTCGGCTCCGATTACGTGTCCCTCGCCGCCCAGGACACCTACGAACTCGGACTGGACGCCCTCATCGAGGGTCTGCTCCGGATGCCGTGAGGCGAGTCTGCCGCCACAGGCAGGCTCGCCGCACGGCTGGAACGGCGACTTAGAATGTCACGCGTTGATCAGCGGGCAGGAACAGCTTGTCGCCTTCCTTGACCTCGAAGGTCTTGTAGAACTCGTCGAGATTACGAACGACCTGATTGCAGCGGAATTCGTTGGGGGAGTGCGTATCGATGCTGAGGTAGCGGACGGTGAGTTCCTTCGTCTGCTTCTCCCGCCAGCTGCGGGCCCAGGACAGGAACATCGCGCGGTAGTCGGGGTTGTCGATGCCCCTGCGCTTTTCGGCGACGCGGAAAGCGGCCAAGGTGATCTGCAATCCGCGCAGATCGGCGAGATTCTCACCGACGGTGAGTTCGCCGTTGACGTGCTGATTCGGTGCCAGCCCCTCCGGTACGAGCGCGTTGTACTGGTCGACCAGTTGCTTGGCCTTGGCGTCGAACGCGGCGCGGTCCTCGGGCGTCCACCAGTCGCGGCGATTGCCGTCCCCGTCGTATTTGGAGCCCTGGTCGTCGAAGCCGTGGCCGATCTCGTGCCCGATGGTCGAGCCGACCGCGCCGAAATTGACCGCGGGCAGCGCGTCCTTGTCGAAGAAGGGTGGTTGCAGGTAAGCCGCCGGGAAGACGATCTGATTGGATGTCGACGAGTAGTAGGCATTCACCGTTTGCGGCGACATCCCCCACTCGTCCTTGTCGACCGGCGTGCCCAGGCGCGCGAACGCACGCTTGACCTCGAAAACGTTGATGGCGAGCAACGACTCGATCAGCTTGCCCTTGGTGATCTGAAGCTTGGAATAGTCGACCCACTTGTCCGGGTAGCCGATCTTGGGATCGATCTTGTCCAGTTTCGCCAGCGATGCCGCCCTGGTCGCGGGCGACATCCAGGTCGAGTTGGTGAAATTCTCCCGATAGGCCGCGACGACGTCGGCGAGCATCTCCTTGGCCCGTTGCTTGGCCTCCGGCGGGAAATGCTTGGCCACATACAGCTTTCCGAGCTGTTCGCCGAGCTTGTCGTCGACGATCGAGACCCCGTACTTCCAGCGTTCGGGCCGTTCGTCCTGCCCGTTGAGCACTCTGCCCTTGAAATCGAAGTTCGCGTCGTTGACGGCTTTCGGCAGGTAGGGCGCGAACTCCCGCAACACATAGAGCTTGAGGTAGTCCCGCCAGGTGGCGACATCGACCTCGGTCCACAACTGGCCGGCCGCCGTGAGGTACGACGGCTGGTTGACCACCATCGTGGCGAACAGGTCGCGCGGGCGGCCGGTGTTCCCGGCCAGCCACGGATCCCAGTCGAAGCCCGGAGCGAGTGCGGTCATATCGGCCCAGCTGTACACGTTGTACGTCGCGTCGGTATCACGGTTGCGCACGTTGTCCCAGTGCGCGGGCGCGATCCGCTTCTCCAGGTCGAACACCCGCTGCGCGAGGCCGGCCGGATCAGCGAACCCCGCGCCCGCGGCGATGCGCTCCAGGAAGGTGCGGTACTGCGCGAGCACCTCGGCGTATTCCGGCTTCCGGTAGTACTGCTCGCCCAGGCCGAGTCCGGCCTGCCCGACCGAAGGGATATAGGCGTTCGAATTCTTCCGGTCGACGCCGATACCGAGCCCGATCAGCCCGTCGATCGGCAGTTCGGCCATCACCTTCGCCAGATCCGGCTTGGTGGCCGCTCCGTCGATCTTGGCGAACAGCGGCGCCAGGGGCGTCATGCCGAGCCGTTCGATCTCGTCCCAGTCCACCCTGGCGTCGTAGAGGTCCCTGATCTGCTGCTCTTCCGAGCCGGGTTTCGGATCCCGGATTCCGTCGATGATCTCCCGCAACTGCTGTTCGGTGCGATCGCCCGCTTCGCTGCCCGAGCCGTAGCTGACCTTGTCCGGCGGCAGCTGGTATTCCCGCAGCCACTTCCCGTTGACATGCCGGTACAGGTCGTCCTGCGGCCGGATCGTCTCGTCCGCTCCGCTGAGATCGACGCCGGTGAGCGTCCTGCTCGCGGGTTCGGTGTCGTCCGAGCACGCGACCAGCGCGGCGGCGGCCGGGACCGCCCCGAGCGCGATCAGGAAGGCACGACGATCCAGCTTCGCTGGCCGACCGGTAGATGTCACGAGAATCCTCTCCCCGACGCGGCGGTGCCGCAGATGTACGAAGGCAGCCTTGCAGGACACGAGGCTACCGGCGCGGCGCCGGACCGGCCGGGATTGGGGAAACGGGCATCGCCGTGTGGCCCCGATTTGGGAACTACCTGCGGATACCCATACACTGGACCGGTTGCCTGCGGGAGCTATGCCCGCAATCCGGCAGTGAACCCCCAGAGGTTGGTTCCGCGTTTCTTGCTCGAACCGAGGAAAACCGCTGGCAGGCGCGCGTCCGGAGGGCAACCGACCATGCCCGTCGGGTCGGTAATCCGGCGTGCACATACGTCCAGGTCAAGGAGGACGCTGAAGTGATTCAGCAGGAGTCGCGACTGCGCGTCGCCGACAACACGGGCGCGAAGGAAATCCTTTGCATCCGCGTTCTCGGCGGTTCGTCGCGTCGCTATGCCGGTATCGGCGACATCATCGTCGCTACCGTGAAGGACGCCATCCCCGGCGGCAACGTGAAGCGGGGTGACGTCGTCAAGGCCGTCGTCGTGCGCACCACCAAGGAGCGCCGTCGTCCCGATGGTTCCTACATCAAGTTCGACGAGAACGCGGCCGTGCTCATCAAGCCGGACAACGACCCGCGCGGCACCCGCATCTTCGGCCCGGTCGGCCGCGAGCTGCGCGACAAGAAGTTCATGAAGATCGTGTCGCTGGCTCCGGAGGTGCTCTGACATGAAGGTGCACAAGGGTGACACCGTGCTCGTCATCTCGGGCAAGGACAAGGGTGCCAAGGGCAAGGTCATCCAGGCCTACCCGAAGGAAAACCGGGTTCTCGTCGAGGGCGTGAACCGGATCAAGAAGCACGTCGCGGACTCCGCCAACCAGCGCGGCGCCTCCTCGGGCGGCATCGTGACCCAGGAAGCCCCCATCCACGTCTCGAACGTGATGGTCGTCGACTCCGACGGCAAGCCGGCTCGTATCGGCTACCGGACCGACGAGGAGAGCGGCAAGCGGGTCCGGATCTCCCGTAAGAACGGGAAGGACATCTGATATGACCACGACGGAAAAAGTGCAGCCCCGGCTGAAGCAGCGCTACCGCGAAGAGATCAAGGACGCGCTGAACAAGGAATTCGGCTACGCCAACGTGATGCAGATCCCGGGCGTGGTGAAGGTCGTCGTGAACATGGGTGTCGGCGACGCCGCCCGTGACGCGAAGCTGATCAACGGCGCCGTCGAGGACCTGGCCCTGATCACCGGTCAGAAGCCGCAGATCCGCAAGGCGACCAAGTCCATCGCGCAGTTCAAGCTGCGTGAGGGCATGCCGATCGGCGCCAAGGTCACCTTGCGCGGCGACCGGATGTGGGAGTTCCTGGACCGTCTGGTCTCCATCGCGCTGCCCCGTATCCGCGACTTCCGCGGTCTGTCGCCGAAGCAGTTCGACGGTAACGGCAACTACACCTTCGGCCTGAGCGAGCAGTCGATGTTCCACGAGATCGACGTGGACCGCATCGACCGCCCGCGTGGTATGGACATCACCGTGGTGACCACCGCGACCAACAACGAAGAAGGCCGTGCCCTGCTCAAGCACCTCGGCTTCCCGTTCAAGGAGAACTGAGCACATGGCAAAGAAAGCACTGGTCAACAAGGCCAACGCCAAGCCGAAGTTCGCTGTCCGCGCCTACACCCGCTGCCAGCGGTGCGGCCGCCCACACGCCGTCTACCGCAAGTTCGGCCTCTGCCGCGTGTGCCTGCGCGAGATGGCGCACCGGGGCGAACTGCCCGGCGTGCACAAGAGCTCCTGGTGAGCTCGCGCTCCTCGTGAGCGCACCCGGATAGCAAGACGCCGAGGGCACGGACTCACACCGAGTCCGTGCCCTCGCCATTCCATGGAGGCGCTTCCACCGCGGCGACACTGATCGGACGTGGTTTCCCGCCGCGAATGCCGCCGTGGAGTGTTCGATCGAAGCTGGAATCCTGCGCCGGCTCACCGTCGGCCGCCGCGACCGTGCCTTCGAGTCCTCCGAGGCGATCACGCCATGGAACGGCGTCTTGCCAGTCCTTTGTTCCTCTGACTGTCGAGGATCTGATGTGTGGCCGACCTCGGCTGTGATTTGTCCGGGATATCCAGTTCGATGACGCGTTTTGTGTCGACAGCGCTTAACGTCGCGGGGGCGCAACAGTTGGTTCGAAAGGTGGCGGCGAGCGTGACAGGTACCGAGGCGAAGCTCGATGAACTGGTCAAGATCCTGACAATCGCTGCGGAACCGGCGGGTGAGGCCGGTGCCGCCAAGCGGGAGAAGAAGGGCGTTCCGAGCGTTCGCCAGCGTGTGAACATGCTGCTCGACCGCGGGACGTTCATCGAGACCGGTGCGTTGGCTCGTCAGCCCGACCGACCGGACGCTCTCTACGGTGACGGGCTGGTCACCGGTCGCGGTCTGATCGGGGGCCGTCCGGTGGTGGTGATCGCCCACGATCAGACCGTGTACGGCGGGTCGGTCGGTGTCACGTCCGCCCGCAAGTTCATGCGGGCCCTGCAACTCGCGTTCGACAACGCATGCCCGGTGGTGACGATCAATGATTCCGGCGGCGCGCGCATCCAGGACGCGGTGGGTTCGATCGCTTCGTTCGGTGATATTTCCCGGGTGTTGGAGAAACTGTCCGGGTATGTGCCACAGGTGTCGATCATTCTCGGCAAGTGCGCGGCGGGTTCGGTGTACGGGCCGATCAACACCGACGTGCTCATCGGCACCAAGGATTCCTATATGTTCGTCACCGGGCCAGAGGTGATCAAAGCCGTCAACGGTGAGGACGTCACCGCCGAGGAGCTCGGTGGCGCCGAGGTACAGGCCAAACGCGGCACCCTGCATCACGTGGCCGACACCGAGCAGGAAGCCTACGAGTGGGCGCGCAATTACCTGAGCTACATGCCGACGAGCTGTCTCGAGCAACCGCCGATCGTGAACCCCGGCCTGGAGCCGGAGATCACTGCCACCGATCGCGAGCTCGACGCGATCATCCCGGATTCCGATCGCGCCGGTTACGACATGCACGAGATCCTGCTGCGGATCTTCGACGACGGTGAATTCCACGAAATCCGCGCCGCGTTCGCCCCGAATCTGATCACCGGGTTCGCCAGGGTCGACGGCTCTCCGGTCGGTGTGATCGCCAACCAGCCGTTGGTGCTGGGTGGTTCCATCGACGCCGCCTGCTCGGACAAGTCGACCTACTTCATCCGGCTCTGCGACGCGTTCAATATCCCGCTGGTGTTCGTCGCGGACACCCCGGGCGTGTTGCCGGGCCTCGAGCAGGAAGCCAACGGTGTGATCATCCGCGGCGGGCGGGTCCCGCGTGCGATCATCGAGGCGACGGTCCCGATCATCAACCTGGTCGTGCGCAAGTCTTACGGTGGCGCCTACGGCATGATGGCGGCCCGGCAGGTAGGTGCCGATATCAGTTTCGCCTGGCCGACGGCCCGGATCGCGGTGATCGGCGCCGACAGCGCGGTGGACCTCATCGGCAAACGGCAATTGGCGGCGGTGCCGGAGGAGCATCGGGCGGCGGCGCGCGAGTTCATGATCAACCAGTACAACGAGACCATCGCCACCCCGTGGATCGCCGCCGAACGCGGCTACATCGACGCGGTCATCGAACCGGCGCGCACCCGTCTGGAGATCCGGAACGCGCTGCGCCTGTTGCGGGACAAGCCGCCGGTCAAGCCGGAGTTCAACCCGCGCAAGCACCCGGTATACCCGATGTGATCTTCCCGTTGACTCCGCCGCTGGGCGTCTGGCACGCCGAGCGCTGTCAGGCGAAGAAAGGCGCTGCGGCGGATGG
>NZ_JBHVDM010000055.1:0-44219 GCF_042802775.1 Nocardia sp. NPDC057455
CAGCCTTGCGATAGCGCAGCAGCGCCAGAGGCACGGCCACCGCGAGGATCGCCACCGAGCAGGCCACCGCGTATTCGACGCAGTGGTCGGCGGCCCAGCCGGTGGGCGGGACGAACGTGGGCGGCGAGTCGTTGTCGAACAGCTTGCGTCCCGCCGCCGAGACCGCGGTGATCGGATTCCACTCGGCGATCGTGCGCAGCGGGCCGGGCAGGGTCTCGGCCGAGATGAACGCCGAGGAGATGAACGTCAGCGGGAACAGCCAGATCAGCCCGGCGCTCTGCGCCACCTCGACGGTCGGCGACAGCAGGCCGGTCAGCGCGCCGATCCAGGACATCGCGAACGCGAACAGCAGGATCACCGCGAAGGCCAGCACGGCGTCGGTGACGCTGCCGTGGATGCGCCAGCCGACCACGTACCCGCACCCGACCATCACCGCCAGGCTCAGGATGTTGACCACGAGGTCCGACAGCGTGCGGCCCATCAGCACGGCCAGCCGCGACATCGGCAGCGCCCGCATCCGGTCGATGATGCCCTTCTGCAGGTCCCCGGCCAGACCGACCGTGGTGAACGCGGCATTGAACGCGACCGTCTGGGTGAAGATGCCGGCGAGCAGGAATTCCCGGTATTGGCCGCCGCCCAGCGAGGCGCCGAAGATGTAGGCGAACAGGAATACGAACATCAGCGGCTGGATCGTGGCGGTCACCAGCAGTGTGGGCACGCGCAGGATGGTCAGCAGATTGCGGTGGGCGACGATCGCGCTGTCCCGGAATAGCCGCAGCCGCGGGGTGGAATGCGGTTGCGCCGCGCCCTTTCTCGGCTCCGGTTGCGCCTTCGGGGTCGCCTCCCCGACCATGGCCGTGCTCACGACATGATCTCCTCTTGTACGTCGTCGGTCTCCGGTTCCGTGACGGGCGCGCCGCCCGGTTTCCCGGTGAGAGAAAGGAATACGTCGTCGAGGCTCGGCCGGTGCACGTTCGCGTCTACCACGCAGACGCCCGCGTCGTCGAGCCTGCGCAGCGCCTCCACCATGGTGCGCGAGCCGTCGCCGACCACCACCGACACTTCGTCGGTGCCCGACTCGTGGCCGGGCTCGCCGACCCCGATCTGCGCCAGCACGGCCAACGCGGGCTCGGCGGCCTGCCCGGCGGCCAGGGTGACGGTGAGGCGGTCGCCGCCGATCGAGGTCTTCAGCTCGTCGGCCGAGCCGCGGGCGATGACCCGCCCGTGATCGATGACGGTGATGCGGTCGGCCAGCAGGTCGGCCTCTTCGAGGTACTGCGTGGTGAGCAGCACGGTGGTCCCGTCGTCGACGAGGTCGCCGATCACCCGCCACATGTCCAGCCTGCCCCGTGGGTCCAAACCGGTGGTCGGCTCGTCCAGCACCACCACGGCGGGCCGGGCGACCAGTGCGCCGGCGAGGTCGAGCCGCCGGGCCATGCCACCGGAGTAGGTCCCCGCCCTGCGATGCGCGGCGTAGTCCAGCCCGAGGACGTCGAGCAGTTCGATGGCCCGGGCGGTCGCCTCGCGTGGGGACATCCCGTACAGCCGGGCCACCATGCGCAGGTTCTCGTAGCCGGAGAGGTTGGCGTCGACAGCGGCGTACTGGCCGGACAGGCCGATCCGTTTGCGCGCCGCCGCGGGATCACGCAGCACGTCCACCCCCGCCACCCGCACCGATCCGGCAGACGGTTTCAGCAGCGTGGTGACGATCCGCACGGTCGTCGTCTTACCCGCGCCGTTCGGGCCGAGCAGGCCCATCACGGTGCCGGTGGGGATTCGCAGGTCGACGTTGTCCAGCACGCGGACCCGGCCGTAGTTCTTCACCAGGCCGGTTACCTCCACCGCGAAGCTCACCTGTGCGTCTCCTTCGTCTCCAGCCACCTCCGCAGTACCGGCCCGATCACCGCCAGTGCGTCCGGCGTGGTCATCGCGGAGTGCGCGCAGCGCAGCTCGTGGTCGTGGACGGCACCGGTGACATACGGCTGCCAGGCGGCGGCACGCCGGTCGGGGTCGATCCGGTTGACCGGGTCGTCGCCGGCGGTGAAGAACAACAGGTCGCCGTCGAACGGCCGCGGCCGGAAACTGTGCGCGAGCACCGTGCCGTTGTCGTAGCCCGCGTAGAGCCGCTCCAGATGCTCCACGGTCAGCGCCGCGAACGGGCCGGACCTGACGCGCAGCAATTCGGCCGCCTCCCGCAGACTCATGTCCGGATCGATCTCCACATCGAGGTCGTCGCTGCCGAACTCGCCGACGATCTCGGCGATGCTCGGGGTCGCGTGCGCGAGCAATTCGTCGGACAGCCGGTAGCTGTCCATCATCGACAGCAAGGCGACCTCGTCGCCCGCCTCCTGCAACTGCACCGCCATCTCGTGCGCGATGAGTCCGCCCAGCGACCAGCCGAGCAAGTGGTAGGGGCCCTCCGGTTGGATCTGCTTGATCGCGGCCACGTAGTGACCCGCCGCCTCGGCGATCGACTCGTAGCTGTCCTCCCCCGCGACGTGCGGCGCCTGTAGGCCATAGACCGGCCGGTCCGCCGGGAGGTGCGCGAGCAACCCCGAGTAGCACCACGCCAATCCGATCGCCGGATGCACGCAGAAAAGCGGCGCTTGACTCGCCGCGGCGCTCGGCCGGATCGGCAGCACCGGCGCGAGCATCGCCGCCACCGCGGCGCCCGAGGAAGCGTGCGCCCCGTCCAGCCGCGCCGCGATCGCCGCGGGCGTCGCGTCGCCGAACATCAATTGCACCGGCAGGTCGATGCCGGTCTCGCGGACGTGCGCAACCACTTTCGTGGCCAGCAGCGAGTTGCCGCCGAGTTCGAAGAAGCCGTCGTCGACGCCCACCGACTCCACCCCGAGTACCTCGGCGAAGGCAGCGCACAGCGCCTCCTCCGCCGGGGTGGACGGGGCGCGGTAGCCCTCGCCCGCGGTGAACACCGGTTCCGGCAGCTTCGCGCGATCCAGCTTGCCCACCGGGCTGAGCGGCACCTCGTCGAGCAGCATGATCGACTGCGGAACCATGTAGTTCGGCACCAGCCCGGCGAGGTGCCCGGTCAACTCGGCCGCGGTGAGCGTCACCCCGTCGCGCGACTTCACATACGACACCAACGCCGTCGCGCCGGCCGGGGTGCGATGCCCGATGGTGGTCGAGAACGCCACCGCACCGTGGCGGGCGAGCGCCGCGTCGATCTCGCCGAGTTCGATGCGGAAGCCGCGGATCTTGACCTGATGGTCGGTGCGGCCGACGTACTCGATCTCCGGCGTGGCGTCCGCGGCCCCGTGGTCGCGCGACCCGGCCCACCAGCGCACCAGATCGCCGGTGCGATACATCCGCTCCCCCGGCTTGCCGAACGGATTGGCGACGAACCGCTGGGCGGTCAACCCTGGACGGTTCAGGTAGCCGCGGGCCAGCGCGTCACCGGCCAGGTGCAGCTCACCGGTCACCCCGAGCGGAGCCGGATGCAGCCGCGCGTCCAGGATCGCCGCGTTCACGCCGCGGATCGGTCCGCCGATGGTGATCGGCCCACCGGGTGTCATCGGCTGCGAGATGACCGTGACGATGGTGGTCTCGGTCGGGCCGTAGACGTTGTACAGGTTGCGGCCGGGCGCCCACCTGGTCACCAGGTCCGGCGGCAGCGCTTCGCCGCCGACCAGCACGTGCTGCAACTCCCGGAGCCCCGTGGGATCCACGGTGCCGAGGGCGGAGGTGGTGATGAACGCGTGGGTGATCCGCTCCGTGGCGAAGACCTGCCGCAGGTCGTCGCCGCCGACCACGCCGCCGGGCGTGATCACCAGGGTCGCCGCACCGCCCAGGGAGAGCAGCAGATCGAGCATCGCGGCGTCGAAGCTCGGTGTGGCGAAGTGCAGCACGCGGCAACCGGGCTGGACATCGAACCGGTGGGCGGTCTCGGCGGCGAAGTTCGACAATCCGCCGTGCGTGACCATCACGCCCTTCGGTGTGCCGGTGGAGCCGGAGGTGTAGATCACGTACGCCGGGTTGTCGATCCGCAGGGGAGCGAGGCGCTCGGTGTCGGCGATCGGCGCGTCCGGCGCGTCGAGCACCCGGGCGCGGAAGGCCGGATCGTCGAGCACGATCCATTCCGTGCCCTCGGGCAGCTCGCCGCGGTAACCCGCCAGCGTGATGCCCAGCGTCGCACCGGAATCCGCCAGCATGTGCGCGATGCGCTGGTGCGGATACAACGGGTCGACCGGCACGAATGCCGCCCCGGCCTTGGCCACCGCGAGCACCGTCGCCACCGACTCGATCGATCGCGGAATACCGAGTGCCACCAGAGTTTCCGGGCCGACGCCACGGGCGATGAGCACGCGGGCCAGCCGGTTCGTCCAGCGATCCAGCGCGTCGTAGGTCACCTCGGTGCCGTCGGAGACCAGGGCGATCGCGGCGCGATCGACGCTCGCCGCCTGCTCGAACACCTCGGGGAAGGTGATCGGCCGGTCCGGTTTCCCTCCGCGTACCGGAGCCAGCCCCGACCACTCGGCCGGGTCGAGCAGTTCCAGATCGCCCACCGCGGTGGTCGGGCTCGCGGCGATCGCGGCGAGCAGCCGGGCGAGACGCTTGCCGAGCCGCTGGGCGGTCGGCTCGTCGAACAGATCCCGCGCGTAGTTCACCGACACGGTGATGCCGGCCGGATCGCGGTGCGCGGTCTGCGTTTCGGTCAGGGTGAACTGGAGATCGAATTTGGCGACGCCGGTGTCGATGTCGGCGGCCTCGATGCGCATCCCCGGCAGGTCCAGCCCGCCGACCGGCTCGTTGCGGACCGAGAGCATCACCTGGAACATCGGATGGTGCGCCTGGGACCTGGCCGGATTGAGCACCTCCACGAGCCGCTCGAACGGCACGTCCGCGTGGGCGAAGGCGTCCAGGTCGGTTTCGCGCACCGCGTGCAGTAGATCGGTGAACCGGGCGCCCGGGTCGATCCGCGTGCGCAGCACGAGCGTGTTGACGAACATGCCGACCAGCCGGTCCAGCGCGGGATGGCCGCGGCCCGCGATCGGGGTGCCCACGGTGATGTCGTCGGTAGTGGTCATCCGGTGCAGCAGCACCGCGAGCGCGGCGTGCAGGACCATGAACAGGCTGACATTGTTGCTGCTCGCGATCGTCTGCAGCTCGCGGTGGGTGACCGGATCGACCGCGCACTCCACGGTGCCGCCCCGGTAGGACGGAGCGGGCGGGCGGGGCCGGTCGGCGGGCACGCTCAGCAACTCGGGGATGCCGTCCAGGGTCTGCCGCCAGTAGTCCAGCTGCCTGCTCACCGCCGAATCCGGGTCGTGCTCGCTGCCGAGCACGTCCTGCTGCCACAGTGTGTAGTCGGCGTATTGCACCTCCGGCTCCGCCCAGTCCGGCGCGCCGCCGCCGCAGGCCGCGCGGTAGGCCACGGCGACGTCGGCGGCCATCGGCTCGAGCGACCAGCCGTCCATCGCGATGTGGTGCACGACCACGACGAGAACGTGCTGCGCCGGTTCGTCGGCGCCGGTGGGCACCGAGATCAGCGCCGCCCGGATCGGAACGGTGGTGTCCAGATCGAATCCCGGTGCGACGAAACGTCGTACGGCGGCCTCGATTTCCGCCGGGCGTGCCGTCACCCGCGTCAGCGGGATCGCCGCCTCGGCAGGGGTGAGCACGACCTGCGCGGGTGCGCCTACGGTCTCCGGGAACACCGTGCGCAAGGTTTCGTGCCTGGCCTGCACCGCGTGCAGTGCGGAGACCAGCGCGCCGACGTTCAGGTCGCCGGTCATGCGCAGCACGAGCGGGATGTTGTAGGCGCCTGCCGACTGGCCCGCGCTCGGCCCACCCGCGTTGAACCGGTTGAGGAACCACAGCCTCCGTTGCGCGGCCGACAGCGGGATGCGCTCGGGGCGTTCCCTGCGCACCAGCGCGGGGCGGTCCGCGTCGGCCCCGGCGCCCGTGTCCAGCAGCTCGGCGAGCCCGGCGACCGTCGGCGTGGCGAACACGGAGCGCACGGCGAGCCGCACGTTCGTCGCGGCGGCCAGCCGCGCGACGAGCTGGGTCGCCAGCAGCGAGTTGCCGCCGATGTCGAAGAAGTTGTCGTCGGCGTGCACACCGTCGGCCCCGATCAACTCGCCCATCACCGAGGCGACCAAGCGCTCCGCTTCGGTCCGGGGGGCACGACCGGTGGAATCGAGGAGGAATTGTGGTTCGGGCAGTGCGCTGACGTCCAGCTTCCCGACGGGGGTGAGCGGGATGGTGTCCAGCACGGTGACACCCGAGGGGACCATGTGGGTGGGCAGCCTGCGCGCGACGAAGGCGCGCAGCGCTTCGGTGTCCACCCCGGCCGCGCGGTCGGCGGGCTGGACGAAGGCGATGAGACGGTCGGCGCCCGCGATACGGCGCACCTCGGTGTGCGCGAATCGCACCGACGGATGTTCGCCCAGCACGGCGGTGATCTCGCCGAGTTCGACGCGGAACCCGCGCAGCTTCACCTGATGATCGCTGCGCCCGAGATAGATCAACTCGCCCGAGGCGTTCCAGCGCACCACGTCACCGGTCCGGTACATCCTGGCGCCCGCGGGGCCGTACGGATCGGCCACGAAACGTGTCGCGGTGAGGCCGAACCGGTCGAAGTACCCGCGCGCGACGCCATGTCCCGAGAGGTACAACTCGCCGGGGACGCCGACCGGCACCGGGCGCAGCCGCTCATCGAGCACCGACCCCCTGGCGCCGCGCACCAGGCTGCCGATGGCGATCGGATCACCGACGCGCATCGGACCGGAGATCGTGACGACCACGGTGGTCTCGGTGGGCCCGTACACATCGCACATCACCCGTCCCGGCGCCCAGCGCGCCACCAGGTCCGGCGCCACCGCCTCGCCACCGACCATGAGCGCTCGCATATGCGGCAGCGGCCAGCGTTCGTGGTCGATCGTGGCCAGCGCGGCCGGGGTCATGAAGCCGTGCGAGACGCGCTCGCGTTCCATCAGCGCGGCCAGCTCGTCGCCACCGTAGATGTCGGTCGGGCAGATCACCATCGCCGCGCCCGCCCCCAGCGCGATCAGCAGGTCCAGGATCGCCGCGTCGAAGCTCGGCGTCGCGAAGTGCAATGTGCGGGAATACTCGTCGACGCCGATGCGGTCGCAGATCTCGTCGGCCAGGTTGGACAGACCGCTGTGGGTCACCGCGACGCCCTTGGGCGTTCCGGTCGATCCCGAGGTGTAGACCAGGTAGGCCAGATCCGCCACCTGCACGGTGCGCGAGCGCTCGTGATCGTGGATCGGCGCGTCGTCGTGGCCTGCGAGTTCGGCGGCGAACTCGGGGCGGTCCAGCAGCAACCAGTCGGTGGCCCGGTCTGCCGGAGCGCCTGCGCGCAGCTGCTGCACCTGCGCGGTGACGGTGACGCCGATCGTGCAACCGGAGTCGGCGAGCATGTGCCGGATGCGGTCGGCGGGGTATTTCGGGTCGACCGGGACGAACGCCGCGCCGGACTTCGACGCCGCCAGCATCGCCACCACCGAGTCGATCGAGCGGATGAGCCCGAGCGCCACCCGCGTCCCCGGACCGAGTCCGCGCGCGATCAGCGCGCGTGCCAGACGATTCGAGCGCCGGTCGAGCTCGGCATAGGTGAGTGACGTCGTGCCCGCGCACAGCGCCGTATGGTGCGGATACCGCTGCGCGGTCGCGGTGAAGTACTCGGCCAGCGTGCACGGCGGGGCCGCCTGCCCGCCCCGCGCCGGGGCCAAAGTGCGGCGCTCGTGGTCGGTGCGCGCGTCGACGTCGCGGATCAGCACGCGCGGGTCGCCGGTGACGGCGGTGAGCACCCGCAGGAATCGATCCGCCAGCGTCTCCATCGTCATCTCGTCGAACAGCTCTGCGGCGTAGACGAATTCGAAGACACTGTCGGCCTCGCCCGCGACGGATCCGGGTTCGCCCGCGTCGTGCGCGACGCGCAGCTCCAGGTCGAATTTCGCCAGCGCGATGTCCAGCGGCTCCGCGCGCAGCGCGAGGCCGGGCAGTTCCAGCGTCGGCGCCGGACCGTCCTGCACGCTCAGCGCCACCTGGAACAGCGGGTGCCTGCCCGAGGAGCGGGCCTCGACGCCGAGTTCGTCCACGATGCGCTCGAACGGGATGTCGGCGTGCGCCAGCGCGGCCAGCTCGGTGTCCCGATCGGCGCGCAGCAGGTCGGTGAAGCTGCGGTCGGGATCCACATCGGAGCGCAGCACCAACGTGTTCACGAACATGCCGACCAATTCGTCGAGCTTGGTGTCGGTGCGCCCCGCCACCGGGGTGCCGATCACGATGTCGCGACCACCGGTGACGCAGCGCAACAGCACCGCGAATGCCGAACGCAGCACCATGAACTTGCTGACGCCGCGCTCACGGGCCAGCGCGGCGAGCCCGCGCTGCACCCGCTCCGGCACCGTGAAACGCACCGTCCCGGCCTGCTGTGTGGGCTCCGCGGGCCGCGGCCGGTCATAGGGCAGCGGCAGCTGGTCGGGAATGTCGGCCAGCGCGGTGCGCCAGTACTCCAGTTGGGTCGCCGCGGCGCTGTCCGGATCGCTCTCCGAGCCGAGGCAGGCACGCTGCCAGAGCCCGAAGTCGGCGTACTGCACCGGAAGCGGCGTCCACGACGGCGCGGCGCCCTCGTGCCGTGCCGCATACGCGGCGGCCAGGTCCCTGGTGAGTGGGCCGAGTGACCAGCCGTCGGCGGCGATGTGGTGCAGTACGACCCCGAGCAGGTAGCGCTCGGGTGAAGTGCGCAGCAGCGACAGACGCAGGGGCGGTTCACCGGTGAGGTCGAAGCCGGTGTGCGCCATCGCTTCCAGTGCGGCCTTCGCGCCGGAGTCGTCGATGTCGGTGACGGTGACCTCGGGCACCGCCCGCTCGACCGGCAGCACCACTTGCTGTGCGCCTTCGGCGTCCTCCGGGAAGACGGTGCGCAGCACCTCGTGCCGCCGCAGCACGTCGGTGAGCGCTTCGCGCAACGCGGGCACGTCCAGATCACCGGCGACGCGGATCACGAAAGCGATGTTGTAGGCACTCGATTCGGGCGCGAATCGGTTGAGGAACCACAAACGCTGCTGCGGCAGCGACAATGGGATACGTCCCGGACGCGGCGTCCGCACCGCCAGCGCCGGCCGCCGTGTCCGGGGCGCTCGATCCAGGTGCCCGGCCAGCCCGGCGACCGTCGGCGCCTCGAAGATCGACCGCACCGGCAGATCCACGCCGAATTCCGCGTGCAGCGCGGCGGCGAGCCGGGTGGCCAGCAGCGAGTTGCCGCCGAGATCGAAGAAGCTGTCCTCGGCTCCGGTGACCGGGCGCCCGAGCACCCCGCCGAACACGCCCGCCACGCCCAGCTCCAGCGCGGTACTCGGCGGGCGAGAAGGTCCCGCGGACGCGAACACCGGCTCCGGCAGTGCCTTTCGATCCAGCTTGCCCGCAGGCGTCACCGGGATCTCGTCGAGCACCGCCACCGCGGCGGGCACCATATAGCCGGGCAGCCGCCGGCGCACGGTCTCCAGCACGGCCCGCGCCTCGACCGGCCGGTCGGCCGTGACATACGACGCCAGCCGTACCTGGCCGTGCTCGTCGGTGTGCACCACGGTGAGCGCGAACCGGATGCCCGGATGCAGGCGCAGCACGTTGTCGATCTCGCGCAGTTCGATACGGAAGCCGCGGATCTTGATCTGGTCGTCCGCGCGTCCGAGGAATCGCAGCTGTCCCGTCCGCTCCACCACGACCAGATCGCCGGTGCGGTACATCCGCTCCCCGCGCCTGCCGTGCGGATTGGCCACGAACCGTTGCGCGGTCAGGCCGAAACGTCCGTGATAGCCGCGGGCGACGCCCGGACCCGACACGTACAGCTCGCCCGGCGTGCCCGGCGGCACCGGATGCAGACGGTTGTCCAGCACGAACAGTCGCATGCCGCGCACGGGCGAACCGAGCGGCACCGGACGGCCCGGCTCCATCGGACCGCTCGCGGTCGCCGCGACGGTGGCCTCCGAGGGGCCGTACATGTTGTGCATGCGATGTCCGGAGGTCCAGGTCTCGACTAGTTCCTCCGAGCAGGCGTCACCGCCGACGATGACCGTCTCCAGCTCGTCGAGCCCTTCGTTCGGCACGGTGGCCAGCGCGGCGGGTGTGACGAAGGCGTGGGTGACCCGTTCCTCGCGCAGCAGTGTGGCCAGCTCGCCGCCGCCGTACATGCCCGCGGGGGCGATCACCATCGTGGCGCCCGCGGCGAAGCCGAGCAGCATCTCCAGCACCGAGGCGTCGAAGCTGGGCGAGGAGAAGTGCAGCGTCCGTGCCGCGTCCGAGATGCCGAACAGGTAGTTCTGCTCGCCGGCCAGGGACGCGATGCCCGCGTGGGTGACCACGACCGCCTTCGGCGTGCCGGTGGACCCGGAGGTGTAGATGAGGTAGGCCGGGTGGCTCACCCGCATCGGGTGGTGCCGCTCGTCGTCGGTGATCGGGTCCGCCGGGTGGCCCGCCGGCTCTGCGGCCAGTTCGCCGGAGCCGAGGACCAGCCAGTCGAGGTGACCCTTGCGGTGCTTGCCCCGCGCCGTGGGCCAGGCGGGCAGAGCCGCCAGGCATTCGGAGTCGGTCAGGCCGAGCATCGCGCCCGAGTCACCGATCATGTGCGCGATGCGCTCACCGGGGTAGTTCGGGTCGACGGGCACATACGCCGCACCGGTTTTGGCGACGGCCCAGATCGCGGTGATCGCGTCGAGACCGCGCGGCAACGCGATCGCGACGACCGTCTCGGGCCCGGCGCCGTGCTGGATCAGCGCGCGCGCCAGCGTGTTCGATCGCTCGTCGAGTTCGCGGTAGGTGGTGTCGGCGCCCAGATACCGGACCGCCACCGCGTCCGGCAGCCGGCGCGCGGTGGCGGTGAGCAAGGTGGCCAGAGTGATCGACGGCTCGGCGGGCGCGCCCGCGATGGGCACCAGATTCTCGGTTTCCCTGCGGTGCAGGATCGGCAGGTCGCCCACCGGAAGCTCCGGGGCCGCCACGCCGCCTGCCAGCACCGCGATGAACCGGCGGGCGAACGACTGCACCGTGGAGTGGTCGAAAACGTCGGTGGTGTAGCCGAATTCGGCCGACAGCGGGCCGTCGCCCGAATCGTCGTGGACGACCAGCTGCAGGTCGAACTTGGCGACGTCCGAAGCGATGGGCAGCACCTCGGCGCGCACCCCGGGCAAATCGATCCGCAGGTCCGGCGCATGGTCGTAGGACAGCATCACCTGGAACAACGGGTGCCGCGACGGGGAACGCTCCGGGTTGACCACATCGACCAGCCGCTCGAACGGCACGTCGGCGTTGGCGAAGGCGTTGAGGTCGGTCTCGCGCACCACGTCGAGCATGCGGTCGAATCCGACCGCCGGGTCGACGGCGGTGCGCAGGACGAGGGTGTTGACGAACATGCCGACCAGGTCGTCGAGCGCCGGATCGGAACGGCCCGCGATCGGGGTGCCGATCGCGATGTCACCGCTCGCGCACAGCCGCGACAGCAACGTCGCCAGCGCGGCGTGCAGCACCATGAACATGCTCACTCCGCGGCTGGCGGCGAGTTCGATTGCGGCCCGGCGGATCTCGGCCGGGATGGCGAACTCGACCCGGCCGCCGACGGTCGATCTGCGCAAAGGGCGCGGGCGGTCCAGCGGCAGGTCGAGCTGCTCGGGCAGCCCCGCCAGCTCCGAGCGCCAGTGGGTGAGCTGGCGGCTGAGCGCACTGCCCGGATCGGACTCCTCGCCGAGCAGTTCGCGCTGCCAGAGCGCGAAGTCGGCGTACTGCACCGGTAGCTGCGTCCACTGCGGCGCGACACCGTTCGCGCGCGCGGCCACCGCCGTCATCAGGTCTTTGGCCAACGGCGCGATGGACCAGCCGTCACCGCAGATGTGATGCAGCACGATGAGGAAGACGTGGCGCTGCGCGCCGGTGCGGTAGAGCGCCACCCGGATCGGGGCCTGGCCGCGTAGATCGAATCCGTACCCGGCGAATTCGGTCGCCAGCTCTGCCACATCGGCTTCGGCCGCATCGATCGGGTCGAGCGTCAGCGGGATCGCCTCGGCCTGGTGGATCAGCTGGTAGGGGCCCTCCGGCGACTCCGGGAAGGTGGTGCGCAGGCTCTCGTGCCGTTCGATGACGTCCACCAGACCGGCACGCAGCGCGGCCACGTCCAGCGGTCCCTCCACCGCGACCGCCAACGGCATGTTGTACGCGGCGGCATGCTCGGAGAACCGGTTCAGGATCCACAGCCGCTGCTGCGCCTGCGACAACGGGATCCGTTCCGGTCGCTCGGCGGGCGCCAGCCGCGGCGAAGAGACGTCGGTGGTCTGCGTGGCGAAACGACGAGTGAGCGCATCGATCGTCGCGGCCTCGAACAGATCCCGGATGGTCAGCGCGGTGCCGAGCGCCGCGTTGATCCTGGACACCGCCCGCGCGGCGATGAGCGAGTTGCCACCCAGATCGAAGAAGTTGTCCTCGATGCCCACTTCGGTGTCGAGCACCTCGGCGAAGATGCCCGCGAGCACCCGCTCGACCTCGGTGCGCGGTTCGGCGATCGGCCGGATCGACCGTACGCTCGGCGCGGGAGCGGGCAGCGCCTTGCGGTCGATCTTGCCGTTGGCGCTCAGCGGCAGCTCGTCGAGTTCCATCAGCGCGGAGGGCACCATGTACCCGGGCAGCGTGTGCCGCAACGCGGTCAGCAACGCCGCCGTGTCCAGGGGAGCGTCGTCGTCCTCGTGTCTCGCCGCGACCACGTAGGCGACCAGCTCGTCACCGGTGCGTCCGGTGTGCGCCACGCACACCGCGCGAGCCACCTTCGGATCGTCGAGCAGGGCGGCTTCGATCTCGCCGAGTTCGATGCGCAGGCCACGGATCTTGACCTGGAAGTCACTACGGCCCAGATACTCCAGCACACCGGGCTCGGCGGCGGAGCGGCCGATCTGCCAGCGCGCCAAGTCGCCGGTGCGGTACATCCTTGCGCCCGGGGTGAAGGGATTGGCCACGAAGCGGTCCGCGGTCAGCCACGGCTGACTCAAATAGCCGCGAGCCAGCTGGACTCCGGCGAGGTACAGCTCGCCCACTACACCGGGCGGGACAGGTTGTAACCGGTCGTCCAGCACGTAGGTCTCGGTGTTCCACACCGGTGAGCCGATCGGCACGGCGCTCGCGTCGGGCGGGCACGCCCAGTAGGTGACGTCCACGGCGGCCTCGGTCGGGCCGTACAGATTGTGCAGTTCGGCGGCCGGTAACGCCGCGTAGAACTCTCGCACGGCGGCGGCGGGCAGCGCCTCACCGCTGCAGAACACCCGGTGCAGGCAGGCGCAGCCGTGCAGATCGGCCTCGGTGACGAACACCGATAGCATGGACGGCACGAAATGTGCTGTCGTGATCTGCTTTTCGGAGATGATCCGCGCGAGGTACGCCGGGTCACGGTGCCCGTCGGGGGCGGCGATCACCAATCGCGCGCCGATCTGCAAGGGCCAGAAGAATTCCCACACCGAGACGTCGAAAGTGGCCGGTGTCTTCTGCAGCACCGCGTCACCGCCGTCGAGCGGATATTCGTGCTGCATCCAGCGCAGCCGGTTGACGATGGCGGCATGAGTGACGCCGACGCCCTTGGGTTTTCCGGTCGATCCCGAGGTGAAGATGACGTAGGCGAGGTGATCGGGACGTAATGCACCCTTGCGGTCGGCGTCGGTGATCGGCGCGTCGTCGAATCCGGAGACCGAGGCGGTGTCGATCTCCAGCCGGGTGACGGTCGCCGGCAGCTCGACATCGTCGCGGGCCGCTGTGAGCACACACAGTGGTTCGGCCTGCCGCACGATCTGCCCGATCCGTTCGGCCGGATGCTCGGTGTCCAGCGGCAGGTACGCCGCTCCCGCCTTGACGATGGCGTACATGCCCACCACCAGATCGAGGCTGCGACGCAGGCACAGACCGACCGTCGTATCGGGTCCGGCGCCCCGCGCGATGAGCAACCTCGCCAGACGGTTGGCGCGGGCGTCCAGTTCGGCGTAGGTCAGCGCCTCGGCACCGAATTCGAGCGCGATCGCGTCCGGGTCCGACGCGACCCGCTCGGCGAACAGGCTCGCGAGCGTGCCTTCCTGCCGGGGCGCCGTGGTGGCGTTCCAGCCG
The DNA here is from genome assembly GCF_042802775.1 of Nocardia sp. NPDC057455. Lineage (NCBI taxonomy): Bacteria > Bacillati > Actinomycetota > Actinomycetes > Mycobacteriales > Nocardiaceae > Nocardia > Nocardia sp. NPDC057455. The sequence goes on from NZ_JBHVDM010000055.1 coordinate 14,113, forward strand.
TGCAGGACCTCTTCCCGCTCGGCGTGGGTGATCGCGCCGAGGGACTCGGCCGCGAACTCGGGATCGGCGGCCAGGAACCGGCCGAGGAAGTCCAGGTACCGCGCGTGGTGCACGCTCACTTCGGCCTCGCCGTACAGGCGGGGGTTGGCCTCGAAGTCGACGTGCAGGCGGCCGCCCACGCCGTTGTAGACGTTGACCGAGAGGTCCTCCACCGGGCCGGTGGCCAGCACGTGCATGGAGCCGACCAGGCTGCCGAAACGCAGTTCGTCGTGGAACAGCATCAGGTTGACCATCGGGCCGAAGAATCCGCGCGCGTCGCGGGAGTAGCCGCTGTCGCGCCGGATGTCGTCGTGCCGGTAGCGCTGGTGACGTAAGGCGCCGGTGATCTGCAGCTCGGCCGCCTTCACCAGGTCACCGATCGTGGTCGTCTCGTCGAATCGCAGCCGGATCGGCACGACGTTGGAGATCACGCCCGCCGAGCGGCGCAGCGACACCGTGGTGCGCGCCGAGACCGGCAGGCTCAAGACCACGTCCGAGTTGCCCGTCACCGACCGCACGTAGGTGGCCAGCGCCGCGACGAAGACTGCCGAATCGGTGGTGTTCCATGCGCTGGTCGCCGCCTCGATCGCGGCATGGTGGTCGTCGTTCAGCACGGCGGTGGCCAGTCGGCGGCCCGCGTCGTGGGTGGTGGTACCGAGTCGGGCGCCACCGAGGCTCACCGGCTCGCCCACACCCGACAGCTGCCCGAGCCAGTACTCGCGATCGCTCTGGAAGCGGCTGGAGTCGTGGTATCGCGCCTCGTCGGCGTAGATCTCCGCCAGGGGGGTCGCCCGCGAGGCGACCGGCTCGGTCCGATTCTCCAGCGCGGTGTAGATCTCCGCCGTCCGGGTGAGCGCGTTCATCGCGCCATAGCCGTCGATGACGATGTGGTGGGCGAAGGAGTACCAGAGGTAGTCGGAGTCCCCGATCCGCAGAACCGCGTTGGAGGTCAGCGGGTCGCGTTCCAGGTCGATGGGCGCACTCGTGTTCTCGTGCATCCAGCGCAGCGCCGCCGCGTACGGATCGGCCTCCGCACGCATGTCGATGCGGACCCAACCGGGCCGGTGCACCGGATCCACGATCTGATACGGAGTGCCATCTATCTCCACCAAGCGAACTTGACCCACCTGCGTCTCGGCGCCGAAACGCTCGATCGCGTACAGCAACCGCCCCTCGTCCAAGTCACCGTGTATCTCGACGTACTGGGAGATCGTCAACGGCACGTCAGGGCGAATGCGCTGCGCGTACCAGAGGGCGGTCTGTGCGGGTGACAGAGCAAACGGTTGTGCAGAGAATTCGCCGGATGAACATTGGTCGACGCGATCCGTGGCCAATGAACTCATCAATCACTCCGTTCTGCCGCTGTTGACGCAACTCCCCGAGCACCACCCCAGCAAGCGCGCGCGCCAGCTGTAGGACGTGATCCACGCCCTATGATTCGGAGCGTCGCATCAACCGGATTGCCGACGTTTTGGATTTGTGTCACATCCAACGTCCTTGGCAGAAGGCCACTTTGGTTGGTTACATTTCCGCAAACATTGCGACTCAACTAGGCCGATCCGAAGCAAAACGGGCCCTGACCAGACCGTTCGATGGTACCCCGCAGATCGTGGCCACCGCCCGGGCGAACAGCGCGCAACTTAATTACGCACCTTTGCTTCCGGGACAATTGGGGGCAATAACATACCGAATGTTCGGTTGGTACCGCGTCGGCGGGGACGAATCCATCGTTCGCCGCCTACTGGACCGAGGTCGGCCCGGCTCCGGGCGCAGCTCGCCGCCGGGCGACCGCGGCCAGCGCGGCGGCAGCCGTCAGAATAACGAATATCCGCTCCGGTGCAGGACCTATTCGTGTCGCGAGAGTGGTGTCATCACGCAACGGGAGCTCCGCGACCAGAGCGGCGGGCACGAATAACGCGGTTTCTTGCCGGATATCGCCGTCGGTGCCGATGATGGCGCTCACCCCCGACGTGGCCGCGACGACCAGCGCTCGACCGTGCTCCACGGCACGGACGCGGGACATGGCCAGTTGCTGGTAGGTCATCTCGCTGTCGCCGAAGGTCGCGTTGTTGGTCGGCACGGTGAGCAACCGGGCCCCAGCGCGCAGCGCGTCCTCGAACGATCGATCGAAGGCCACTTCATAGCACGTCGCGACGCCGATGTCGATACCTGCGGCCTGCACAACTCCGTCACCATTTCCCGGCACGAAATATCCCGCGCGATCGGCGTATTCGGAGAAAAGCCGGAAGAAACTCCGCATCGGCAGGTATTCGCCGAAGGGCTGGATGATCTTCTTGTCGTGCCGCTCGCCCGGGCCCGCCGCACCGTTCCACACCATCACCGAGTTGGTCGTCGTCCGGTCCGGGTTGATCAACACGGCGCCGACCAGGATGGGTGCGCCGATCCGCTCGGAGGCCGCGGTGATCAGGGCGGCGGCGTCGCCATTGCGCAGCGGATCGATGTCGGAGGAGTTCTCCGGCCAGATCACCACATCGGGACGCGGCGCGCGACCCGCCGCCACCTCGTCGGCCAGTTCCTCGGTGCGCCGGACGTGGTTGTCCAGCACGGCCCGCCGTTGCGCGTTGAAGTCGAGTCCGAGGCGCGGCACGCTGCCCTGGATGGCCGCGACCGTGACCGTTCGGTCGTCCGCTTCCGCACCGGGCAGCGCGGATCGCAGCAGCAAGCCGGTGAGCGGCATGACGAGCAGGGTGAAAGCCGCAGCGGCGTATCCGAGTCGGGTCGCGGGCCCGCGCACGGCGACCGATCGGAGCGTGCCGTTCTCGTCATCGGCGGTTTGACGTTTGCCCTCGGGGGTAAGCGGGGACCAGAACAAGGAGACCAACGCCGCCGTACCGGTTCCGGTGAGCGCCACCGCGAACCCGATCAGCGGGGCGCCGCCGACCGCTGCCAGCGACAGGAACCAGCCATCGGCTTGGCCGAAGGCCAAACGCCCCCACGGGAACCCGCCGAAGGGGAAGCTGGATCTGCCCCATTCGGCCGCCGTCCAGGCCAGTGCCACCCACAGCGGCCAGCCGGGCAACGTGCCGACGAGTCGGCCGACCAAGCCGAAGACGCCCAGATACAGCGCGCAGACGGTGGACAGCGCCAGCCAGGGCAGCGGCCCGACGTAGATGCCGGTCCACGGCAGCAGCGGGACGAAAAATGCCAGCCCGGCCAAGAATCCATAACCGAAGCCCGCCCGCAGCCGGCCGTCGCCGCGAACGGTCAGGGTGAGTATCGCGATGCCGATCGGGGCGAGAAACCACCACGGCCGGGGCGGAAAACTGCCGAACAGCAGCAGTCCGGCGAGGATCGCCGCGACCGAGCGCGACGTCACCGGATGCCCGCTCGACACCGCGGACACCCGCCGCACCATCCCGAGCACTCGCTCTCGCACCATCACTCGGCCACTGTCCGCCATCGGACCGGCGACCGCCAGTCAGCCGCCGATCGCCGCTGAACGGATCGGCACCACGCCGGACGCGCCCCAGCGAAGATCCGCCGCTCGACGGACCCTGCCGAGGGAACGGCTATGGCGTTCGTCACACCAAAAGCCAAGGCCGCCATGCGCTGCGTGCACACGTGAGCCTCGGCGCGGCGATCGACCCACGTCGAACCGGTGGCGACCTCGCGTCGCACGGCCGACTCGGCGCGGGCGCAGCTCGGACAGCCGCGAGCCCCGACCGTATACGAGTGATCAGGCGTCCACAGCGGAATCGCAGGACACCATCGGATCGTCAACCGTCCTTGCCGAGTGATCGGCTGTCCGGCCGCACTCCTTCGGACGAACCGGCGATTTCCGGCTCGGACCCACGACTGAACGGTCTGGATTCGTGCTAGGTCGGCCGCCCCAGGCCGCGGCATTCCTGCGCCATACCCGGTCGGTGTTGGATCTCCACCCGGCACCGACCGAACGTCCCGGCATTCACCGACGCGCCTGCGCGAGCCTGTGGCACTCAGTGCCACGCCGACCCTCGTGCCGGTGCGGCGTCGCCCCGCGGCGGACATATGCCGCGCCGTGTTCCACAGGGTCACCGAGCGCGAGTCTCCCCCGGACCACCGGCCCGCCGCCAGGCTCGACTCAACCGTGATTGCCGTTGGACCGGAGTCCGCGATCCGTGGGATCACCCGCCGGTTGACCAGGCGCTGCGTAGCTCGCACGCGGCCTCGACGGCTCGGCGCCGATGCGCGCAAAGGCCCGGCCACCGGCTCTTCCGTGACATGCGGCCTGCGGCACACTCCCTGTCGTCCCCCACTGCCGATCCACCGGGACAATGCGGACAAGCGCCGCCCATGAGACAGACAACCCGCAGCACCATGGGCTCCGTTTCGCAGCACTGCCCGACCACCCACAGACGCTGAACCTCCGCAACCCTCCGTCCGGCAATCCGGTCCGAGAAAGCCGGTTACCGCACCGCAGGCGCTGCCGACCGCGTCTTCCACGACCGATGTCCACTCGCAGTTCGTGCTGGAGAGAGGTCGCCCGGCCATCGTCTGCCGGAGATACGAGGTCCGCCGTTCGACCGAACCCGGGCTCCGGACGGAAAAGCACGGTGCGAACGATCGGACGGATCGGCGCCGATCATGCGCGTCCCCGGGCCCGCCGAGACCTGGTGCGGAACGGCCGGGAGCAGAGGTCGGCTTCGCGGCCACCCGCTCATTTCGCATAGATCGTCACTCCCCGGTGCACGGTACGCAGGCACGTGGGCAGCGGCGCGTCCGGTTCGAGCGCGGGCAACCCCGGCACGCGCGAGCGCGGGTCGGTGGACCAGCGCTGTACCGAGTCCGCGGCCGCGGCGACGACGAGTTCGCCGGTATCCCAGATCGCGTAGGAAGCGGGAGCGCCGGGTACCAGGGTGCCCGCCACACCGTCACGGACTCCGCCCGCGCGCCAAGCGCCGCGTGTGGCCGCGGCGAACGCGGCGCGTGGGGACAGGCCGTGGCCGGGTGTGCGGTGAACGGCCGCGGCACGGACCGCCGCCCACGGATCGAGCGCGGTGACCGGGGCGTCGGAGCCGATCGCCAGGGCGACGCCCGCGGAGGCCATAGCGGCGAACGGGTTCAGCGCCGCGGCGCGCTCGGCGCCCAGCCGCACGGCGTACATGCCCTCCGGCCCACCCCAAGCGGCGTCGAATCCCGGTTGCACACTGGCGATCACACCCCAGCGCGCCAGGAGGGCGATGTGCTCGCCGTCGACGATCTCGGCGTGTTCGACGCGATGTCCGAGCGCCGCGACCGCCGGGCCGCCGAGTTCGGCGACCACCCGTTCGACGCCGGCGAGAACGGCGTCCATGGCGGCGTCGCCGATCACGTGGAATCCGGCCTGGATACCGGCGACGGTGCAGGCGCGGACGTGGTCGGCGATCGCCTCGGCGTCGAGATAACTTCGACCGCAGCCGGATTCGTCAGCGTAGGGCGCGCGCAGCCATGCGGTGTGCGATCCGAGCGACCCGTCCACGAACAAGTCTCCACCCAAGGCGTGCACACCGAGTTCATCGATCAAGGCGCGGGCCTGCTCGGCGCTGCGCACCGCCTCGCCCCAATAGGCCCGGACTTGGACGCCGTGCTCGAATTCGAGCAGTTCGCGCACGTCGGCACGGCCCGCGATCTCGGGGCCCGCGCATTCGTGGACCGCGACGACTCCGCGCGCGGCGGCGTGGTCCAGTGCCGCGGCGCGCGCTCGATCCCGTTGCATCCGAGAAAGATTCGCGAGCGCGGCGGTGCGCACCAAGTGGTGGGCGGCGGCGCGCACGGGTTCGCCACGGGTGAATCCGTCGGTCGCCTGTAGTGCGGGCAGCGCGTCCAGCAACGCCGAGGACACCACCGCGGAATGCGCGTCCACTCGGGAGAGGTACACGTGCCTGCCAGCACCCGCCGCCGCATCGATCTCAGCGACGGTGGGCGGCCGCCCCTCCGGCCAGATGGTCTCGTCCCAGCCATCGCCCAGTATCGCGCTGTCGGGATGCGCCTCGGCGAACTCGCGCAGCAACCGCAGGCAGTGCTCGAGCGACCGGGCGGCCGAGAGGTCGAGCCCGGTCAGTTTCAAGCCCAGCGCGGTGACGTGCACGTGCGGATCGACGAACGCGGGCGCGACGAAGGCGCCGTCGAGGTCGACGATCTCCGCGTCCGGGTGCAGGGCGCGACCCGGTTGCTCGGCGCCCAGCCAGACGACGGTCCCGTCGCTCACCGCCATCGCCGTGGCGTCGGGTGAACTGGCACTGTAGAAGCGACCGCCGATCAGCAACTGGGTACTCACGAGGCACCAGTCTGCCGCATGCCCGGTCCGGCGGTTTCGGTCAGCCGTTCAGCACGGGGTGGCGCGCCAGATCCTCCGGCTGCGCCAGCACCGCCATCACTTCCGCGTATTCCGGCCACGCACCGCCCGTGCCCGCGGCCGCCGGGGGCAGGCAGCCCGCCTCCACGGCGATCAGCTCCAGCCGCAGCGCCGCGGCCGTGAATCCGGAAATCGACTGTCCCGCAGCGGCCGCCGCCCGTTTGACCGCGGCAGCCAGCTCTTCGCTCACCGTGACGGTGAGTTGCTCGGTGGCCATCGCGCCACGATAGCCCTTCGCGGCGCCGCAGGGAACCGGGTGCGCAGATCGCGGTCAGAACGAGGTGATCGCGGGGCGCGCATTGCCCTTGCCGTCGTCATACCACTGGTTCACGACCACGCCGTCGACCACTTCACCCCCGTCGATGACCACGCCGCGATAGGGCGCGGCCGCGACGAACCTGCGGAAGCGGCGAGCGGCGAAGGCCATGACGAGAGGGCGCACCAGGAATCGCGTGGGAGGCAGCAGCAGGAGCAGGCCGAGCAGCGAGGTGACCAGGCCGGGCACGAACATCAGCACACCACCCGCCGCGACCAGGGCGCCGTCGGCCACCGCGGCTCCGGGCGCCACTTCCCCGCGCGCGGCCCCGCGGAACTGCTCGAATACCCGCCGCCCTTGCGCGCCGACCAGCAGCATGCCTGCGGCCGATCCGGCGATCAGCACCAGGACGGTCGGCAGCACGCCGATCAGCTGACCGACCGCGACCAGCGCGGCGACTTCGACGACGACGTACAGCACGAACAACAGGGCGGGCATGGCGATCCTTTCGGACGATCTACCCCGGTCAACGTTCCGCACCCCGGTTTTTCTCCCCGATCCGCCTGAAAAGGCGCTGAGATCTGCCCCGCGTCAGCCGCCCGGCCGCACCAGCCCCGTCTCGTAGGCCAGCACGACCGCCTGAACCCGATCGCGCAGACCGAGTTTGGTGAGCACCCGGCCCACGTGTGTCTTGACCGTGGCCTCCGACAGGTACAACTGCTCGGCGATCTCGGCGTTGGAGCGGCCTGCCGCGATCTGCTCGAGCACTTCGCGCTCGCGGGCGGTGAGCACGTCGAGCACGCCCGGATCGCGGGTCCGCGCCGGATTCTCCGCGATGAGCCGGTCCAGCAGACGTTTGGTGACTTTGGGTGAGACCACGGCGTCACCGGCGGCGACGCTGCGGATGGCCGAGACGAGATCCTCCGGCGGGGTGTCCTTCAACAGGAATCCGCTCGCCCCAGCGCGCAGCGCGCCGAGCGCGTGCTCATCGAGGTCGAAGGTCGTCATGACCAGGACCCGGCTGCCGTGCCCGGCCTCCACGATGCGGGTGGTGGCGACGACTCCGTCCACCACCGGCATCCGCACATCCATCAGCACCACGTCGGGTCGCAGTTCCGCCGCTCTGGCGACCGCGGCGGCGCCGTTGGCCGCCTCACCGATCACTTCGATGTCTTGGTGCGCGCCGAGCACCATCTTCAATCCCATTCGCATGAGTTCCTGGTCATCGACGACGAGCACGGTGATCGGCACGTTCCCAATGTAACGTGACCACTTCGGCGCGCCGGTCGGCCTGCGCCGCGACGGGTCGCACCCACCGCGCACGGGCGACGAAACCGTATGCGGCGCAGCGCTCTACACGTCGCACGATGATCTGGCGGACCGGCTCACTCCGCCGGACCGGGCCGCAGCGGGATGCTGGCGTGCACACGCCAGGCTCCGTCGGTGTCGCGGCCCGCGTCCAGGCTGCCGCCCAGCACGGCGACGCGTTCGCGCATCCCGACCAAGCCGAGCCCGCTGCCCTGGATGCGCGTGCCCGATTCGTGCAGCGGGACCCCGCCGGTGTCGGTGACGTCGATCAGCACGTCGGCGTCGGTGCGGCGCACGCGTACCCACGCCTTCGGGTGCGGCCCGGCATGCCGCAGCGTGTTGGTCAGCGATTCCTGCACGATGCGATGCACGCCGAGACTGACCTCGGGGGCGATGTCGTCGAGTTCGCCGGTCAGCTCGAGTTCCACGGCCAGACCGGTCCCCCGCATCAACTCCACGACCTTGGCGATGCCGGCGGTGCCGTGCTGGGGCAACTGGTCGGGGGCGTGTTCGGTACGCAGCAAGGCCACGGTTCTGCGCAGTTCGCGCAGTGCTTCGCGGCCGGTGCCCGCGATGGCGGCGAGAGCCTGTTCGGCCGCGTCCGGGTCGCGGCGCAGCGCGTATTTGGCGCCGTCGGCCTGCACGATGATCACGCTCACCGCGTGCGCCACCACATCGTGCAGTTCCCGCGCGATGCGGGTGCGTTCGGCCGCGACGGCGTCGTGCGCGCGACGCTCCCGGTCGTAGTCGGCGACCGCGAGCCGAGCCGCCACCTCGGCGTCGTAGGCGTGCCGCGCGCCGATGAACTCCGCGAGCGTCCAGCACAAGGCGTAGAACATGGCGGTGAACACGCTGTCGGATCCGGAGGGTTTCCCGATCGCCACGATCGAGAGTGCGAGATCCACCGTCAGGCCGAGCCCGTACCACAGTCCGTCCCGCCGGCCGACGTAGGCGACCAGCGTGTAGAGCATGATGCCGTGCGAAAGCATCGCGATGTGGTCGGCGTCGTCCTCGGACAGGAAGCCCACCAACGTCGCCGTCAGCGACAGCGCCAAGGTGGTGGCCGCCATGGCCCGGGGGTACACCCGCCGCAGGGTGAGCGGCAGCGGCAGCAATACCCCGATGGCCAGGTAGGCGAGCTTGTTGTGCGCGTTGCCCACACCGATGATCTCGAGTAGCAGGAAGATCGCCGCCAGCACCGAGTCGGCCACGACAGGCTTGCCCCGGAGCCACAGACTGAAACGACGCACGGGATCAGCCTAGGTGCGCCCCGCCCGCGGGCGGGCCGAGCCGGCGGTGGGCGCGATTTCCGCGCAACGCGAGCGTGGAGGCTTGGTGCGAGGGGTATTCGAGGTTGCTCACGCCCGATATCGCGGCCGCACGCACGCGATCCTCGACAGGACGGCGCCGCATCCAGCGCAGGACCGGGACCGATGGACGGCCGGACACCTCATGCGTCCCTCGGTGCGGGGTCTGGTTGTCTGGCGTGGTGGAGATCGGAGACTGGGCGGTTCTGTTGACGGCGGCGACGGCCGCGGGCTGGGTGGACGCGGTGGTGGGCGGAGGGGGGCTGATCGTGCTGCCGACGTTGTTCGTAGTCGCCCCCGGCATCGCGCCGCAGACCGCGTTGGGCACCAACAAGCTCGCCGCGGTCGCCGGGACGAGCGCGTCGGTGCTGACCTTCGCGCGCAGGATACCGATGCGCTGGCGGCTGCTGCTGCCCGCGGCGGCGATGGCCGCGATGACGGCGGCGGTGGGCGCCGCCGCGGTCTCATTGATCGACCGCGAGCTGTTCATCCCGATCGTGATGGTGGTGCTGGTCGGCGTCGCCGTGTTCGTCACGCTGCGTCCGTCCATCGGCGTCACGTTGGCCACTCATCCGCCGACCCGGCGCAAGATCGTCCTCACGGTGGCGCTGGCGGCGGGGTTGATCGGCTTCTACGACGGCCTGCTCGGCCCCGGCACCGGCACGTTCCTGATCATCACCTTCGCCACCCTGCTCGGCACCGAGTTCGTCCGGGCCGCCGCCATGGCGAAGGTGATCAACTGCGGCTCCAATGTCGGAGCTCTGATCTTCTTCGGGGCGACCGGGCACATTCTGTGGGCGCTCGGCGCGGGGATGGCCGTGGCGAACGTCCTCGGCGCCGTGGTCGGCGCGCGCATGGCGCTGCGCAAAGGCGCCGAGTTCGTCCGCGTCGTCCTGCTGGTGGTGGTGATCGGGATGGTGATCCGGCTGGGCTGGCAGCAATTCGGCTGATCAGCCGACCGGTTCGGCGCGCTGGGTGGCGAGCCAGGGTTGCAACACCTGCGAGGTCGTCTCGTGAATCCTGCGCTGCAGGCGCTCGGCGTCCTCGACACCGGCCACCGGTTGCTGGAACAGCACGGTCAGCGCACCCGACACCGCGCCGACGACCGCGCCGACCAATGCGGCGGCGCCGACCTCGTCGAGTTCGGCGGGGAACGCTTTGTGCAACTGCCTGGCGATCTCGCGTTGGGTGACCAGTTGGGCGTGCGCGGCACGGCCGCTCACCGCGGGCACGGTCCGCGAGACCTGGGCGCGCAGCGCGCCGATCCGGGCATAGAGGTCGTCGACGAGATGCTCGCCGGGATTGTCACCGGCGGCGCGCAACGCGCGCAGCAAGACCTCCACCGGCCGTTCCCCCGGGCGCCTGCTGGCGATCGCCGCCACCGCGGCGCGCACCCGCTCGTCGGATTCCGGGAAGAGCAGCTCTTCCTTACTGGCGAAGTAGTTGAAGAACGTGCGTGTGCCGACGTCCGCCACGGCGGCGATGTCGGCCACCGTGGTCTCCTCGTAGCCTCTGGTCTCGAACAGTTCGGCTGCGGCTTCCAGGATGGCTCGGCGGGTACGTTCGCGTTTGCGGTCACGAAGGGCGGATGGCGGCACGCGGGCACAGTACGGCATCCGGCGAGCAACACGCCGGAGGTCCGATTGTCGCGCGCGCCGTTCTTCTTGCCGCACCGATGCATTCCGTGCGAACCGGCACGCGATGCGTTCTCGCACGGCGTGTGATCACCGCGCCCGCACGCATCTGCGACCGCACCGGCTAGGTTGGTGCGGGTGAGCATCGCGACTTCCAGAGACGTGGACGCCGAGTTCCTCGACCTACCGCTGGCCGCGCTCGCCGACGCTGCCCTGGCCGCGGCCACGGCAGCCGGCGCCGAGCATGCAGACCTGCGGGTGCATCGCTTGGTCACCCAGTCGATCCGCTTGCGCGACGGCCGGGTCGAGGCGGTCACCGACAGTACTCGACTCGGCTTGGCCGTGCGGGTGATCGCCGACGGCACCTGGGGTTTCGCCTCGCACGCCGCGCTCACCCCCGACACCGCCGCCGAGGTGGCGCGCACCGCGGTCACCGTCGCGACCACGCTGCGGGCGCTCAACCGCGAACGCGTCGAGCTGGCCGACGAGCCGCGCTACGCCGACGCGCGCTGGGTCTCGACCTACGACATCGACCCGTTCACCGTGCCGACCGGCGAGAAGCTAGCACTGCTGCAGGATTATTCGGAGCGCCTGTCGCACGCCGACGGGGTGGATCACGTCACCGCGAGCGTGCTACAGGTCAAGGAGCAGACCTTCTACGCCGACACGGCGGGTTCGTCGATCACCCAGCAGCGGGTGCGGCTGCATCCGAGCCTCGAGGCGATCACGGTGGACACCTCGGCGGGGGTGTTCGAGACGATGCGCACGCTGGCCGCGCCGGTGGGCCGCGGATGGGAGTACGTCACCGGCGCCGACGGCGTATGGGACTGGGACGGTGAGCTCGCGCGGATCCCGGAATGGCTGGCCGAGAAGGTGAAAGCGCCCAGTGTGCAGGCCGGGCCGACCGATCTGGTCATCGATCCGACCAACCTGTGGCTGACGATTCACGAATCCATCGGTCACGCCACCGAGTACGACCGCGCCATCGGCTACGAATCCGCTTACGCGGGCACCTCCTTCGCCACGCCGGACAAGCTCGGGTCACTGCGCTACGGCACCCCGATCATGCACGTGACCGGAGACCGCACCGAATCGCACGGCCTGGCCAGCGTCGGTTACGACGACGAGGGCGTCGCGGGGCAGCGCTGGGACCTGGTCCGCGACGGCGTCCTGGTCGGCTATCAACTCGACCGGGTGTTCGCGCCACGTCTGGGTTTGCAGCGGTCCAACGGCTGCTCGTACGCGGACTCGGCGCATCACGTGCCGATCCAGCGGATGGCCAACGTTTCGCTGCAACCCGATCCGGACCGCGACACCAGCACCGAGGAGCTGATCTCGCGGGTGGACGACGGCTTGTACATCGTCGGCGACAAGAGCTGGTCGATCGATATGCAGCGCTACAACTTCCAGTTCACCGGCCAGCGGTTCTTCCGCATCCGCGGCGGCAAAGTGGACGGCCAAGTGCGCGATGTCGCCTACCAGGCCACCACCACAGACTTCTGGGGTGCGATGGAAGCCGTCGGCGGACCGTCCACCTGGCAGCTCGGGGGCGCGTTCAACTGCGGCAAAGCGCAGCCCGGCCAGGTCGCCGCGGTCAGCCACGGCTGCCCGTCGATCCTGGTGCGTGGCGTCACTGTTCTCAACACCCGGACGGAGGGCGGCCGGTGAGCGACGATCTGTTCCCCGCGAGCGCGATCGTGGAGCGGGCGCTGGCGCTGTCGCGCGCCGACGAGGCGATGGTGATCGTCCGCGACGAGCACGAGGCATCGCTGCGCTGGGCCGGGAACTCCATGACCACCAACGGGTCGTCGGTGTCACGGCACTGGGCGGTGATCTCGGTGTTCCGCGAGGGGCCCACCCTCGCGCGCGTCGGCACGATCGCCTCGACCAGCGTCGACCCCGACGACATCGAAGCCGTGGTGCGCGCGGGCGAAGCGGCGGCGCGCGACGCCGAGCCCGCGCGCGACGCGATGCCGCTGCTCGAGCCCGACGCCGTCGACGACGCCTGGGCCGCCCCGGCGGCCGGCACCGGCATCGAGGTGTTCACCGATCTGGCCGAGGGCCTCGCCGCCGGGTTCGACAGCGCCGACCGGCTCTACGGCTTCGCTCACCACCAGATGCACACCACGTGGCTGGGCACGTCGACCGGCATCCGCCGCCGCTTCGTGCAGCCCACCGGTTCGGTGGAGATCAACGGAAAGCGCGGCGACGGGGCGGGTCTGGCCAGCGCGTGGGTCGGGGTCGGCACCGCGGACTTCACCGACGTCGATGTCTCCGGCCTGCTCGCGGACCTGTCGCGCCGCCTGGACTGGGCCAAGCGCAAGATCGAGTTGCCCGCGGGCCGCTACGAGACGCTGCTGCCGCCCTCGACCGTCGCCGACCTGATGATCTACTTGGCCTGGTCGATGGAGGGCCGGGGCGCGCAGGAGGGTCACACGGCGTTCGCGCGGGCGGGCGGGACCCGGGTCGGCGAGCGCCTGAGCGATATCCCGCTCACGCTCTACTCGGATCCGCACGCCCCCGGCCTGGAATATCGTCCGTTCGTGGCGGCGACCGCGTCGTCGGAATCGATGTCGGTGTTCGACAACGGCTTGCCCGCCGAGCGCGTCGACTGGCTGCGCGACGGCGTGATCTCCGCGCTGATCTATCCGCGCGCCACCGCCGCCGAGTTCGACGCCACTGCCACGGTTCCGGGAGAGAACCTGCTGCTCACCGGCGGTTCGGAGGCCACGATCGATGACATGATCGCGCGCACCGAGCGCGGCCTGCTGCTGACCACGCTGTGGTACATCCGCGAGGTCGACCCCGCGTCCCTGCTGCTCACCGGTCTCACCAGGGACGGGGTGTACCTCGTGGAGAACGGCGAGGTCACCGCCGCGGTGAACAACTTCCGGTTCAACGAGAGCCCGCTGGACCTGCTCCGGCGGGTGAGCGAGGCGGGCGCGACCGAACTCACGCTGCCGCGCGAGTGGAAGGATTGGTTCACCCGGACCGCCATGCCGCCCCTGCGGATTCCCGACTTCCACATGTCGTCAGTCAGCCAGGCGACCTGATCGGTCCGGATCAGGCAGCCGGGGTGATCTCGATGCCTATGGTGCCGGACTTGCCGCGCCGCAGGTTGCTGCCGAGGATCACCAGGGGGCCGGTGAGCCAATACTTGCGGCGCAGCAGCTTACGCACCCGTTCGGTGCCGTCGGCGTCGAGGAGCCGCCCGGTCCCTTCGATCACCGCACCGCGCGGCTTGCCGGTGGCGTTGCACGCTTGCAGGGTGACCGCCGGATTGCGGCGCAGCCGTTTGACCTTCCAACTGTCGGTCACGGTCCAGACGTACAGTTTGCCGTCTTCGGACACCGCCCACACCGCGGTGCCGACGGCAGTCCCGTCCTTGCGGAAAGTGGTCAGCAGCACGTAGTCGGCCTCGGCGACGGCGTCCAGCGAATTTGTCATGCGGGCAGCGTATCCCGCATCACGGTGCGGGAAGCTGCGCGGGAAAGCCGGCCTGCTCGCCGACGACCTGTTCCGGCATCCGGTACTCCCCCGCTTCCAAGCGAGCCAGCATGCCCTCGGTCCACGTCGACAAATTCGCGAACACACTGCTCCACAGCTCCAGCAGATCGGTCGCGTGCGGCGCTTCGTATCGCCCGGGGTGGTCCGGGATCATGGCCAGCAGGTCGGCGCGCACCGCCTCGCTGCGGCGGCGCTGTTCGCGCAGCTTCGCGATGACGTGCGCCCGGGGCAGCGCGTCCATGAAGGCGATGCCTGCGCCCAATTCCTCCATGTCGACGCTGACCAGCGCCTCGTCCATGAGCTTGCGGAACTCGGCCTCGCCCGCCTCGGTCAGCTCGAACAGCGTGCGCCCCGGGCCCTGGTCGCTGTTCTCGGTCGCGAACGCGCTCAGTTTCCCCTCGCGGGCGAGCTGCTTCAGAGCGTGATAGATCGAGCCGGGCTTGACGTTCGTCCAGGTCTCGGCTCGCCAGGACAGCAGTTCCTGGCGCACCGCGTAGCCGTGCACGGGCTGGCGCAGGCGCATCACCCCCAGCACGAGCAGGCGTACCACCGACATCACGAACTCCCTTCCGCTCCGGATCGCATGGTAATCAAGTTTGACTTCCAGCGGCGCGCGCCCCTACCCTTTGCTAGTCAAACTTGACTACGCCAGGTTATTGGGAGGATAAATGGCCGACACGGCGGTACCGCAGCTCTGGACCGGCGACCTGTCCGGCACGCTCGATTTCTACAAGGCACTGGGTTACACGGTGACCCACGAGCAGACCCGCCCCTACGTCTACGGCGCGGTGGAGGATCACGGCTGCGCTCTGCATTTCGTACCCGCCCCCAAAGAGGGTGACGTCCCCGCCGAACGCACCGGCTGTCTCGTCATGGTCGACGACGTGGCGAGCAGGCATCAGGCCTTCAGCACGGCACTGCGCGTCCGCTATGGCAAGGTCCCCGCGAAAGGACTGCCGCGGATCACCCGATTCCGGCCGGGGCAGTCCCGGTTCACCGTCGTCGATCCGGCGGGCAATCAGGTGATCTACATCCAGCGCGACGAACCCCCCGAAGTGAACTATGGCGGATCCAAGGAACTGAACGGGCTGGCCAGAGTGCTGGACAGCGCCCGCGTCCTGCGCGATTTCAAGACCGACGACAAGGCCGCGTTCCGCGTGCTCGAGGTCGGTCTCGGCCGGTTCGGGGCCGAGGCGCCGCGGCTGGACGTGGCGCGAGCGCTCGCGGCGCTCGCCGAACTGGCCGTCGCGATGGGAAAATCCGGTCGCGCCGCGCAATTCCAGGCGAAATTGCGCACGATGGAACTGTCCGCCGCGGAACGCGCATCCATCGCCGCCGAGCTGCGCGCCTCCGAGAATTTGACGACCTGGCTTTCGGAGACATAGCCGCCGGACGGCCCGCTCACGCCGCGGTCAGCACCTCCGGCCCGTCCCGGGTGATCGCGATGGTGTGTTCGGAGTGGGCGGTCCGCGAGCCGTCCGCCGAGCGGATCGTCCAGCCGTCGGGATCGGTCACGATGCGGTCGGTCGTACGTGCGAACCAGGGCTCGATGGCGATGGCGAGTCCGGGCCGCAGCCGGTAACCGCGCCCCGGCCTGCCCGTGTTCGGCACGTGCGGGTCCTCGTGCATGGTGCGACCGAGGCCGTGTCCACCGAATTCGGTGTTCACCGGGTAGCCGTGCGCGCGCGCCACCGCGGCGATGGCGGCGGAGATGTCGCCGATGTGATTGCCGGGCACCGCGACCGCGATCGCCGCGGCCAGCGCCTCCTCGGTGGCCCGCACCAGCCGCACGTCCTCGTCCGCGCCGGAACCGGCCACGACCGTGGTGGCCGCATCCGCGACCCAGCCATCGATGCCGACCGCGAGGTCCATACTGAGCACGTCACCGTCCCGCAGCGTGTAATCGAACGGAAGTCCGTGCAGCACAGCATCGTTCACCGATAGACAGACGGTGTTGCGGAACGGGCCGCGCCCGAAGGAGGGCGCGTAGTCCCAGTAACAGGATTGCGCGCCACGCTCACGGATGCGCTCGCGGACGTGGGCTTCCAGGTCGAGCAGGTTCACTCCCACCCGCGCCCGCTCGCGCAACTCGGCGAGCACGCCGGCGACGAAGCGCCCTGTCACTCGCATCCGCGCGATCTCCGCGGGACTCTTCAACTCGACCATCAATCCTCCACTACGCCGGTATTTTAATACCACCCTAGCCGCATGGGTATTTTAATACCAACCGGGTCGCTTGCGGCGTATGCAGGCCGTCCGTAGCCTGAGCGCATGGTTCGCCTTCCGTTGACCCCCGCGCAGATCGAGGCAGGCCGCCGCCTCGGCGCCGCCCTACGCGCGGCCCGCGCGGACCGCGAACTCACCGACGTCGCACAGGCGGCCGGCATCTCGCCGGAGACGTTGCGCAAGATCGAGACCGGCCGGCTGCCCTCCCCGGCCTTCGGCACCGTGGTCGCCTTGGGCCAGGCGCTCTCGATCCCGCTCGACGATCTCGCGGACATCTGGCGCTCGGCGAGACTCGCCGAATCCGCTTAGGCCAGATCACCGGCCGCCTTCGGATCGATCGCGATGCCGACCGACGCCTCCGCGCCGCGCAGCAGCTTGTGCCCACGAATGGCGAGCTTGCCGACCAGGCCGTACTTGTCCGCGACCACATCGCGCACCCGTTGCGTGCCGTGCGCGTCGAGGATGCGCGCGCTACCCGGCAAGACCTCCTTCCCGGTGGGACGGCCCCGGCCGTCGCAGACCTGCAGCGTGACGTCCGGATTGCGGCGCAGCCGCTTGACCTTCCAGGTCTTCGGGTTCGTCCAGACGACGATCCGGTCACCGTCCGGAGCCACCCACACGGGTGTGCCGACCGGCGTCCCGTCCTTCTTGAAGGTGGTCAGCAGGACGAACTTGCTCTGGCTCATCTCGTTCCACGTCATAGGGAAACGGTAGGCCCGTGCGACGGCGGAGACATCCGACCGGAGAACGGTTCGCGACTACGCGTCCGGATGTAGCTACGCGACGGACGTGGGGCGGCGACGCGCTCGCTGCGCCGCCCCGCTCGGCCGCTACCCGCGATGATGGCGGAAGAAGGCGCGGACGTCGGCCACGAAGAGTTCCGGTTGCTCCGCCGCGGCGAAGTGCCCGCCCTCGGCGTACTCGGTGAAATGCTCGATGTGCCCCTCCGGGTTCATCACCCGGCGCATCAACGGATGCGTGCCGAACACCGCCCATCCCTGCGGCACTCCCGATGGCACCGCCCAGTCCATCCCGGAATGCGCGTTCTCCCAGAGGAACTGCGCCGCCGACGCCCCGCTGCGGGTGAACCAGTAGATACTGACATTGGTCAGTAGCAGGTCACGATCCACTGCCTCACCTTCCGGCCGGGCCGGGTCGGTCCACACTTGGAACTTCTCCGCGATCCAGCCGAGTTGCGCGACGGGCGAATCGGTCAGGGCGGCCGCTATGGCGTTGGGCTGCGTGGTCTGAAGTGTCAGGTAGCCCTTCTGCTGGGCCCACTTCTCCCGTGCGGTTTCGATGGCGGCGAGTTCGTCGTCGGTGAGCCCGCCCGGCATCGGCAACTGCTCACCCACCAGCCCGAGCGTGCCCGGATCGCTGTTCACATGCGTCGCGATCAACCGCTCCGGATGGGTCGCGGCCAGGCGCCCGGTGATGCCCGCGCCGATGTCACCACCCTGCGCCACGAACTTCTCGTAATCCAGCCTGCTCATCAGCTCCGCGAACGCTTCGGTCGTGCGGGCCAGCTCCCATCCCGTCGAGGCCAGCGGCGTGGAGAACCCGAACCCCGGCAACGACGGGATCACCACATGGAACGCGTCCGCCGGATCACCGCCGTGCGACCGCGGATCGGTCAGCGGGCCGATCGACGCCAGGAACTCCACCACCGAGCCCGGGTAGCCGTGGGTGATCAGCAGCGGGATCGCGTCCGGCTCGGGCGAGCGCACAGGGAAGAAGTGGAGGATCTGCCCGTCGATCTCGGTGGTGAACTGGGGGTAGGCGTTCAACCGCGCCTCCTGCGCCCGCCAATCGAATTCGTCCCGCCAGTACTGCGCGAGTTCGCGCAGGTAGTTCGGCGTGATCCCGCGGTCCCAGTCCCGCTCGGTGCCCGGCACCACGTGCGGCAAGCGGGCCTGCCCGAGCCGCTCCCGCAACTCGTCGAGGTCGGCCTGCGGGACGTCGATGCGGAAGGGCCGGATCTGCTGTGTGTTGGTCATGATGGACACTGTTGCGGCCATTGCGGAAGAGTTACTTCCGCATTGCCACAATTTCGTCGCACCAGTTTTCGAGCGGGCGTCCGGAGTGATGTGCGCAGCACGGCGAAGAGCCGAGAATGGGTACATGACGACGCGGCAACCGGGGAGCACAGCAGGCTCGGCGACATCCCGAGCCGCTTCGGACGCGGACCGGCAGGACGCGCGCGGCGGCCTGGTCTGGTATGCCGCGTACGGCTCCAATATGAGCCTGACCAGGCTGCGCACCTACCTTCGCGGCGGCAGGCCGGAAGGAGGAGCGCTCACCCTGCCCGGCTGCCGCGACCACGCCGACCCGGTCCGCTCGATCCCGCTGCTGCTCCCGGGCGTGCTGTACTTCGCGACCGAATCGCTGACCTGGACCGGCGGCCGCGCCTTCTACGACCCGGGCTGCCCCGGCGAGATGGCCGTGCGCGCCCACCTGCTCACGACCGCCCAGTTCGCCGACATCGTGGCGCAGGAGATGTACCGCGCCCCTGGCACGGAGATGAACTCGACCGAGGCGATCGAGACGGGGACGGCAACTCTCGGTCCCGGACGTTACGAGACCCTGGTCTGCGCCGGACACCATGCCGGGCACCCGGTGCTCACCTTCACCGCGCCCTGGCGCTGTCGCGACGTGCGGGGCAACCCACCCGCCGCCGCCTACCTACGGCACCTGGCGGCGGGCCTGCGCGCCGCGCACGGCTGGTCCCGCCGGGCGACCGCGGGCTATCTCGCCACCCGTCCCGGCGCCGACCGGCGATGGACGCCCGACGCAGTTCACGAACTGATCGGCGGGCCGGAGCCGCGGCGGCGAACCTACGAGGAGACCGCGGCCGCGCGGCTCCAGTCACCGACCGGCGACTCGTCCTCGGTGTCCCGGTAGCTGCGGGCGACCAACGCGGCGCGCAGATACCAG
This sequence comes from Nocardia sp. NPDC057455, assembly GCF_042802775.1. NCBI lineage: Bacteria > Bacillati > Actinomycetota > Actinomycetes > Mycobacteriales > Nocardiaceae > Nocardia > Nocardia sp. NPDC057455. The sequence goes on from NZ_JBHVDM010000055.1 coordinate 33,658, forward strand.
ACGCCGGACGCCTGAGCAGGATCGAATCCGGTGAGTTGGCCGATGCGCTTGAGCCGGTAGTCCACGGTGTTGGTGTGGATGTGCAGCGATCGCGCGGTGCGCTGACGATTCAGATTCGTCCCGATATGCCGTTTGAGCGTTTCGAGGAGTTCGGGATGCTCGTCGAGCGGGTCGAGCAGCGTGCGGAGGGTTTCCAGTCCGGGGCCGGGCCGGGTGAGCTGGTATTCCAGCGCCAGGTCGTCGAATCGGAACAGCCCGCGTTTCCAGCGCAGCCGCTGCACCATGTCGAGCAACTCGTGGGCGCGATCGGCGGCCGTCGGCACCTCGATCGGGCTCGCGGCGATCACCGTCGCGACGATCGGCACCTGGGCCGCGCGGCCGAGCCCCTCCACCAGGTCGTCGAGGGCCTTGTCCTCGGGCGACGCGGAGGGCAGCAAGACCGTGCCGCCGTCGACGCTCAGCAGTGACAGCACCGCTTCCCCACACCGGGTCGCGAGTTCGGATTGCACCCGGCGCAGCTTCCGCCGCGCCACCACCGCACTGTCGAGTTGCGGATTGCGCTCGTCCGGATGGGGCGGAATGGCCAGAGCGAGAACAGAATACGAGTCGGCGATCTGGATGCCGCACTCCCGGGCCATGGTGAAGGTAGGGTGCCCGCCGAGCAGGGCCGAGGCAAGGGTGTGTGCCGCGGTGTGATGCTCACCGACCACGGCGCGCAACTCGGTCACGTAGGCGCGGGAGACGGTCGAGGTGATCGTGTCCAGGATCTCCAGCAGCCGGCGGCTGATGTCCTTGAGGCTGTCGAAGTCCGCGGCGGTCGCGTTCGCGACGATCAGGTCGAAGCCGAGCTTGAACCCCTCGTGCACGGCATGGTGGATGGTGTCGATCGGAATGCCCTCACGCGCCCAGCCCGCCGCGGCATTGCGCAGCAGAAGGGTCTTCTCGGGAATGTCACTGCCGTCGAGCATGCTGACGGCCAGTTCCAGGCACAAGCGGGTGATGTTGGTGATGTCGCCGTTGAGCGCCTCGCCGGGGAGGGTCCGGCAGTGCGCGACGGTCTCGATGAAGTGGCCGACCATTTTGCGAGACAGATTCCGCACGTCTCGCAGCGAAGAACTGGCCGGGCGGCCCGACAGGGTCAGATCCGGGCCTGCCGAATCGGTGATGGACATGTGACTCCTTCAGTCCCCGATCACGGAAAGTACTCAACGGTAACTTGACCGAGTCGACGTGCCGAGGGTCGCGCCCCCGGTTGGGGATACCACCCGAACCGCGCGATGCGCGCCTGTGAAGCCTCACAAGTCGGATTCGCGCGGTCGAATTCTTTCGATCGCCGTCGTAACGTCGGTAGCAGCAGGGTCGCCGGGCGGAGGGAGGGCCATGAATATCGGCCCGCACGAGGAACATGGGGACATCGCCGAGGTGTCCGCGAGATCCGATCGTGGTACCCGTCGCGGCGGACCCGACGCGTTGATCAGAATGGGGTTGGAATTAGCCCTCGTGCTGGTCGACGCGGCCGAGGCGGCGGGCAGTCTCGCACTGGGCCGGTTCGAGCACGCCGCCACCCGGTGCGCCCAGGCGGGTATCCCGATCGAAGCGGTCCATGCCGTTCTGCGCGACAGTGTCGACGCGAGCCTCGCCGGGCCCGCGGCCGACTCACCCGAGCGACGCACGCCGCGTGACCAGGTCGAACCCGGCGTGCTCAGCGAATTCCTCGAAGCGCTGAACTCGGTGGTGGCGCGCAGTTACGCCAACTGATCCGGCGGAGTCACCGGCCGCTCAGAGGGCGGCGACGAGCGCGGCGCTCTCCAGCGCGCATCCGTGCCCGATCGTGATGCCGGAACCGCCGTGGCCGTAATTGTGGACGACGGGTGTGCCGGGCAACACGGCGGTGTCGAGTTCGACCCGGACTTCCCGGCGACCAGGGCGCAGTCCCACCACGGTTTCCAGAACTTCGCTGCCGGCGAGAGCGGGGACCAGGTCGCGGCAGCGCCGCAGAATCGATCGGGTGAGGCCGGGATCCGGCGCGGTGTCCCACTCACCGGTGTCCAGGGACCCGCCCAGGACGCAGTCGTTCGCGCGCGGATGGACGTAGGCGCGGCCGAGCGGATGCGCCTCGTCTCGGACCGATACCGACAATCCGGGATTCGCGACCCGCACGATCTGCCCGCGGATCGGATACGCCTCCGGGTCGCCGACGAGTTCGGCAGCCCGCAGACCGGCGGAGTTGATCACGACGTCCGGCGACAGGTCGGCGAGCTCGTCGAGCCCCCGCACCGTGCGTAGCACGCGTCGCGCGCCCGCGGCGTCCACTTGCGCGCTCAGGAACGGCAAGTAGGTCGGCATCTCCACCAAGGGAACTTCGAAACGGAACCCGAACCCGTAGCCGCGCGGCAGTTCTGCGCGATCGGCCGCCCGGAACGAGCGCACCGATCGCGACCATTCCGGCGCCGGGGGCTCGTCGCGATACAGCGCCATGGATGAGCACATCCGCACACCCGGCGCACCGGCGGCAGCCAGCCCCGCCAAATGTTCGAAGGTGGTCTCGCTCCATGCTCGCACACGATCGGCCGGGCCCGCGGCGGTCGGAAACCAGACCGCGGCGGCCAGGAAAGACGTCGTCGCCGTGATCGGCTCGGCACTGACGACGATGACCTCGTGCCGGGCCCGGAGCAGTTCGGCCGCGGTGGACAGACCCGAGATGCCCGAGCCGAGGACGACGATCCGCATGGGAGCGACCCTATCGAGCCCCGCTCGCCCGTGCTGTCGCCGCAGCACCGCCCGTGGGGAGGCACGCGGTTCGGCCGGCCGTGCCGGTCAGTCGGCATCGTCGAGCGACGTGACGCCGGTGGTCATGGCCACCAGCGGCCACTGCGGCCCGACGCAGGTAGCGGCGACGGTGCTGCCCGCCGCGAAACCGCCGCGGCTCTCACCGGTCCGGGCCATGTCCACTCGTGGACCGGCCTGCTCGGCCGAGCCGATCAGCACACAATTCCAGCTCTCCGATGGCGGCTGGCTACTCACCGCGATGGTGCCCTCCTCCTGAGTGTCCGCCGACAGGGTCGGCCCCGCGGCGGCCACTCCTGCACCGGCAGCGGCCATGAGCACGGCGCAGCCCCCGGTCACGGCAAGACGCAGAGCGTTCCGAGACATGCGACTTCTCCTCTTCCTACAGTCCCCTCGAGGTTCGCGTTGCCGTCTCCCGGCCGATCAAACCCACGCCGGGCGTCGGCAGCGATCGGCGACCCGCGCGCATCGGCTGACTAGCCGCTCGGGCCCTGGGTATTGCGAGCACATGGACGATGGGCGCCTGACGGTCGGCGTAGAAGAAGAGTTCCTGCTGGTCGATCGCGGTACCGGCGAGCCGCTGGCGCGCAATGTCGACGTGGCGCGCACCGCCGAGGAACTCGGCGTCGACCTGCAGCTAGAGCTGACGCGCTGTCAGGTGGAGACCAGCACCGCGGTGCACACCGATATCGGCACACTGCACCGGCAATTGCGCCAATTGCGCCGCGACATCGCCGCCTGCGCCGAGCGCAACGACGCACGCCTGCTCGCGGTCGGCATCCCGCCCACCGTTCCGCACGACTTCCCCGTCACCGATACGCCGCGTTATCAGCGCATCGCCGAGAACTTCGGCATGCTCGCCCATGAGCAGGGGCTGTCGGGCTGCCACGTGCACGTCGGCGTGCCCGACGCCGAGACCGCGGTGCAGGTCAGTAATCACCTGCGGCCGTGGCTGCCGCAATTACTGGCCATGACCGCGAATTCGGCCATCTACCGTGGCACCGAAACCGGATTCGCCAGCTGGCGCAGCATCCTGTGGCGGCGCTGGCCCAGCGCGGGGCCGCCGCCGTATTTCGAGTCCGCCCGTGACTACGAGGCGATGGTCGCGATGATGCTCAACAGCGGCAGCATCCTGGACAAGCAGATGGTCTACTGGGACGTTCGTCCGTCGGTCTCGTTCCCGACCGTCGAAGTGCGGGTGAGTGACATCCCCGCCACGGTCGAGGAAACCGCGCTCTTGGCGGCGCTGGTGCGCGCCATCGTCGTCACGGCGCGCGAATCGTTGGCCGTGGGGCAGGTCGCGCCGCCGGTACCCGCCGAAGTGCTGCGCGCGGCGTACTGGAAGGCCGCCCGTTCGGGATTGGACGGAGACGGTGTCGATCCCCACGACAGCAATGTAGCGCCGGTGCGCGACCTGCTGTTCCGGCTGATCGAGCACGTCGCGCCCGCGCTGGACGAGGCAGGCGACCGCCAGTTCGTCGACGAGGCGTTCGGCCACCTGCTCGCGCGCGGCAACGGCGCCCACCGGCAGGTCGCGGCGCTGCGGGCGCGCGGCGAGATCGATGATGTCGTCGAGGAGGTGGCGCGCGCGACCCTCGAAGGGTGCGACTAGCCGGAGGCGTCTCGGCGCGACACCGGCGGCCCGAGCAGGCTCAGCCGAGCGTAACGGCGGCGATCTGGGGCGAAGTCGGTCGCGGCGATCCTTTCGCGGGTTCGAGCGTGACGGCGATGACGTCCGCGGGATCGAATCTCGTCGCTACACCCGTCGGTGGCACGCCGGTCAGCACGCCCGCCGAACGCACAGCACCCGCGGACACGACCCAGAGCTGGTAGGCCCGTCCACGCGGTGGCGCGGGTACCGCGTCGAAGATGACCGCGACGGCTCCGAGCCGGTCCGAAGTGCTCACCGTCAGCGTGCCGCCGACGGACAGGTCGATCACACGGGAATACGCGTCCGGTTGCCCGAGGATCTGGTCGGCCGTGACCGCCGCGGCATGCGACCCGGCGACCCGCTCGGCCACTACCACGGCGCCCGCACCCGCCGCGACGGTCACCGCGGCCGCCATCACCAACCGGGCCAGTCGGCGCCGAACGAGAATTTCGCGCAGGTCACCGCGACGGCGCCGCGCGCAGGGGCGCGAGTCGTCGATCGCCCGCAGGATCTTCGACTCCAAAGTCGGTGGTGGATTCACCGCGGCGGTCGCGCTCAGCGCCGCCAGCGTTTCCCGAATCCCGTGCACTCCCGCCGCGAACGCCGCGGCAGTGCCGGAATCGGCCTTCGCGAGCCGATTTTCGATGCGCCTGCGCTCGATCTCGGCCACCGCGTCCATCGCGTAGGGGTACGCCAGGTCGAGCAGATCCGCGCGGGGGGACTCGGTGCCGGTCATCGCCGATCACCTCCGGTGCGGAGCCCTGGGTGCGCTCCCATCGCCGATCGCGCGCTCGCCGCTACCTCCCCACGCGAACCGATCCGCGAGTCCGCAGGCGAACGACCTCGCGTGGCGGGACCCGCGCCGCGGTCTCGGCGCACTTGTTCTGTGCCAATCCGCATGCCTTGACTTCGCGGCGAACAGCCTCACGGATTGGATTCTCGCCATTTCGGGCACTAATACGGGTACGCTGCTCGTCCGCCGGAATCGTCCCGATCGTCTCGACCCGAAGGGCGTTGCGGGGTCGCCGTACGACCGGGGCGCCGCGCCCACTCTCGACGGCGGAACCGTACCCGCTCTCCGACGCAGAGGAGGATACCGATGCTCACCGTGCTCCGCGACGCACGCGATGTCCCGCTCGAGCACGTCACCGTGGCGCTGGGTTGGGATCCCGCGACCCGCCCGCGCTTGCTCGGTCGGCGCAAGGGGATCGACCTCAACGTCGCAGCCCTGCTTTTCGCCGCGGACCGGCTCGTCGACGTTGTGTACCACGAGCAGCTCAGCTCGACGGACGGTTCCGTCCGTCTGCACGGCGACAGCATCACCGGCGAAGGGTTGGGCGACGACGAGATCATCAGCGTGGACCTGTCCCGCCTGTCCACCCGGGTCACCACGGTGCTGTTCCTCGTCACCAGCTACACCGGCCAGAGTTTCGAGCGCATCGCGAACGCCTATTGCCGGGTGATCGACACCGCGGCGGGCACCCAGCTCGCCCGCCACGAGCTGACCGGCGGCGGCTCGCACACCGGCTTGGTGCTCGGCCGGGTGCGTCGCGTCGGCGGCGTCTGGCACTTCGAAGGGATCGGTGCGGGCTTGCAGGCGCGGCACCCGGTCGAGGCCGTTCCGCAGATCGGCGCCTATATCGAGTGACCGGGAAGCGATTTCGTCTGCGCGGCAATCGCTTCGGAGAGCTGTCCGCGTTCGCGAACACGCGTCGGCCCTGCCCGTGCGCCGGTTCCCATGCCGCGTCCCACCGGCCCGGTGTCCGATTGGGATCCGGGCGCGGGGGTAGTCGCCGTGCAGGAGGTGTGACATGCCGAAGGAGGTCTCATGACCGAGACGACACAGATTCGTCCGCCTACGAACGCACGGTCGGTCACCGAACTGGTGGAGGACGCTACCGCACAGCTGTCCCGGCTCATCCGCGACGAACTCCAGCTCGCCCGTGTCGAGATGCGGGAGAAGGGCAAACGGTTCGGACTCGGCGCCGGATTGGCGGGAGTGGGGGCGCTGCTGGCGTTCTATGGCGGGGCGGCGTTGGTCGCCGCGGCGGTGCTCGGCCTCGCCGAGGTCCTGCCGGGCTGGGCGTCCGCGCTGATCGTCGCGGGCGCACTGCTGGTGATCGCGGCGATCCTCGGACTGTCCGGGAAGAAGAGTGTGGAGCACGCGGCGCCGCCGATACCGCAGGAAGCGGTCGAGGGAGTGCGCGAGGACATCGAGGTGATCAAGGACAGGAGGCGGGGATGAGTGACAGCCGACCCCGGGCCGGGCAGCCCACCGACGACGTCGCGGCCTTGCGGCGCGACCGCGATCAGGCCAGAGCCGAACTCGGCAGGACGGTCGAAGAGCTGGGCCACAAGCTCGACGTGCCCGCGCGCAGCAAGGAGAAGGCACACGACGCTGTCGAGGCGACACAGCACGTGGCGTCCGAGGCGGCGCTCGCCGTCTCGGACAAGGCTCAGCAGGCCCGCACGAGCGCCGCGGACCTCGCCCACCGGGTGGCGGCGGCGACGCCCGAGCCGGTCGCCACACGCGGCAGGCAGGCCGGTGGCGCGCTGCGCGCACACCCGATCCCGGCGGCCCTGGGCGCGGCGGTGATCGCGGCGCTGGTCTGGCAGATCGTACGGAGGCGGCGATGAAGACGCTCTACAAACCGCTCGGCTTGGTGATCAGCGTGCTCGGCGGCCTCGCGGCGAACGCAGTGTTCACCAAGGTGTGGGCACAGATAACCGGTGAGGATCAGGCCCCGGCGTCGACCGCGCGCGACCATTCCTGGCGCGAGGTGCTGTTCGCCGCGGCCTTGCAGGGCGCGGTGTTCGGCTTGGTCAAGGCCGCGATCGATCGTGCGGGCGCGACCGGCTACGAATCGCTCACCGGCACTTGGCCGGAATAGCGCCACCGTGCTGGAGCGGCAGTTCGCCGCCGCTCGAATCCGCTGCCGCCGCCGTGCGCTCGGACATCCCCGCGGTGTCCGGACGCACGGCGGCGGCGTTCGTTGTGCACGGCGCATTCCGAGCCCGTGCGGAAGCATCTTCGGCCCGTCACAGCGCCGACCGGAGAGGGCTGCGGCGCACAGTGTGATCGCACCGGAGCGCGATGGGGTAAGTTGGCCGCGGAATGCTCGCTCTCTGCGCCGTGTCGGACTGCGCAAGAGACGCGAACCTGAGCGGAGGTCGACGTGGCGGACTGCCGAGGACGCGTCACCGGCACGGGAGGTGGATTGTGAGTTCCGAAAGCGCGCCCCGGGCGCTGGAGGTCGAGGTGCGGTCGGCGGAGGACACGGTGGTCGTCACCGTGCACGGCGAGATCGACATGGCGTCCGCGCCCCGCTTGCAATCGGCGCTCGACGAGGCGCTGCGCGACACACCGGCCGCGGTCGTGGTGGACATGTCGAACGTCGGATTCCTCGGCTCCGCCGGGCTGAGCGTCCTGCTGGCGGCCTCGGAGGCCACCGGCTCCGGTGGCTTGCGTGTGGTCCCCAGCGACGCGGCGCGCAGGCCCATCGAGGTGACCGCGCTGGACCGTTTGCTCACGGTATTCGACTCCGTCGAGGCCGCGCTCGCGGCCGACGAGACCCAAGCCCCCAGCTGAGCCTCCCCGGCATCCTCTCGGTGCCGCTCGGACCCCGCCGCGGTTTCGACCCGGCGTCGCCGGGTATGCGCCCGGTCGTCGGCACCGTGCCGATCTGAGCGCACCGGGAGGAGGCCGTATGGCAGACAACCGCGAACACCGACTGGTGGGAGTGCCCGCGGTGGCGGCATTGGCGGATCTCGGATTCGCCTCGGTCGCCTCGGGGGTCATCGCACGGCGTCGGCCGGTACTGGGCCTGCTCGAACGCACCGGAGCCGATTCGCGCGCGATCGAGCGCGTGCGGCAGTTGCGGCGGGAATTCGGTGCGGGCCCGGTGGAGCTGGTGGTGCCGGGGCGCCGGATCGTGGTCGTTCTCGACCCGCATGATGTCGGGCGGGTACTCGCCGACGCACCGACGCCGTTTCACCCGGCCAATCGGGAGAAGCGCGCGGCTCTGCGCCAGTTCCAGCCACACGGCGTCCTGCTGTCGCAGGGCCCGATCCGCGATCAGCGTCGAGCCGTCAACGAGGCCGCGCTGGACTCGGCCGAGCCCCTGCATCGCCTGGCCGGTCCGTTCGCCGAGGCCATCGCGGAGGAGGCGCGCGAGATGACCGTCTCCGCCCTGCACCGCGGTCACCTGGACGCGCGGCAGTTCACCACGCGATGGTGGCGGCTGGTGCGACGGATCGTGCTCGGCGAGCGGGGCCGCGACGACACCGTCCTCACCGACGAGCTGTCGCGGCTGCGCTCGGCGGGCAATTGGTCGTTCCTGGCGCCCGCGCATCGCAGGCAGCGCGACCAGTTCACCAATCGGCTCTACCGCCACGTCGAGTCCGCTCCACCGGACAGCCTGGCCGGGGCGCTGGCGGCGGTGCCCGCCGGCGGGGCCACCGATCCGGTCGGGCAGATACCGCACTGGTTGTTCGCCTTCGACGCGGCGGGTATCGCGCTGAGCCGGGCGCTGGCGGTGCTGAGCACCCATCCCGAGCACCACGCCCGCGCGCTGGCCGACGCCGTCGACCCGGACCGTGTCGACCTACGCGGCTATCTGCGCGCCTGTGTGCTCGAGTCGATACGGCTGTGGCCGACCACGCCCATGTTGCTGCGCGACATCACGGCCGACACCCAATGGCGCGACGGCGACGAGCGCTTCACCATCGCGGCGGGCGCCGCGCTGATGATCGCGGTCGCGGCGTTTCACCGGGATGCCGATCTCCTGCCGTTCGCCGACCAGTTCGTCCCGGAGATCTGGCTCGATGGCCGCGCGGAACAGTACCCCCAACTGGTGCCGTTCAGCGCGGGCCCCGCCGATTGCCCGGGCCGTAACCTGGTGCTGTTCGTCACCAGCACGCTGCTCGCGCACCTGGTGACCTCCGCCGACTTCCGGCTGCGGTCCACCCCCCGGCCGAACCCGGACGCTCCGCTGCCGGTGACCCTGAACAATTTCGGGCTCGACTTCACCGTCGAGCCGTGCATGACGCAGGCCGGCTGATCGGCTGTCGCGGAAGGATCGCTTCCGCGACAGCTGCCATGATCGAGCCATGCTGCAAACCTCCGCACGCCTGCTGCGGCTGCTGTCGCTGCTGCAACTCCGGCGCGACTGGACCGGGCCCGCACTGGCCGAACGGCTCGGCGTGTCCACCCGGACCGTCCGCACCGATATCGAACGCCTGCGGACACTCGGGTACCCCGTACGCGCCACGCCCGGCAGTGCGGGCGGCTACCGGCTCGGGGCCGGGTCGGCGCTGCCGCCGCTGCTGCTGGACGACGAGGAGGCCGTGGCGGTGGCGGTCGGGCTGGTCACCGCCGCCAACGGGGCGGTCACCGGCATCGAGGAGACGTCGGTACGGGCGCTGACGAAACTGCGGCAACTGTTGCCGTCGCGCTTGCGGCACCGGGTCGAGACGCTGACAGCGGCCACCGTGCACGTATCCGGGGATGGCCGATCCACCGTGGACACGGCGGTGCTCACCGCGGTCGCGGACGCGATCCGGGCGAGCGAGCGATTGCGCTTCGACTACGAAAGCCATGGCGGCACGCCGTCCAGCCGGGATGTCGAGCCACACCGGATGGTGCACTGGTGGGGCCGCTGGTACCTGGTCGCCTGGGATGTCGGGCGCGGCGACTGGCGTACCTTCCGCGTCGACCGGATCACGCCGAAGGTTCCGCACGGGCCACGATTCACGCCCCGCATCGTCTCCGAGGAGGAAATCGCCGAGCGAGTGCAGCGCGGCGTGGGCGCCGCCACTTGGCGCTACCGTGCCCGGGTACGCATGGCCGCCCCGGCGGACGTGATCCGGGCACGGCTGCCCGCGGCGGTGGAGGTGGCACCGGACGGGCCGGAACACTGTGTCGCGCTGGTGGGTTCGGACTCTCCGCGGATGCTGACGTGGTACCTCGCCCTCGCCGATGTCGAGTTCGAGGTGCTCGACTCCCCCGCGCTCGCCGAACACCTGGTTGCCACGGCGGACCGTTTCCGGCGGGCGGGCGGGCAGAAATAACGTGGCGTCGCATGTCTTTTCGCGTGACGGCCGCGCACGGTGCCAGGGCACCGAG
>NZ_JBHVDM010000056.1:0-43638 GCF_042802775.1 Nocardia sp. NPDC057455
CCACCACACCACCCGGCACACCCTCACCCGGCACCACCTGACCAGGCACAGACTGACCAGGCACACCCGACGCCTGAGCCGGCACACCCGACGAATTCGCCTGACCCGGACCGGGTGTACCCGGTGACACGGACTGGCCCGGCTGGCCGGCGCCGCTGGACGGTCCGGGTGCCGCAGTGCCCGGCGGACCTGGCGTACCCGGTTGTCCCGGCACAGCCGTACCGGGGCGTGATCGTTGCTGATCCAGCCGATTCGACCATGGCGTCACCGGACCGGTCGGCGAATTCTCCTCCGATCCGGGCTCTTTCGGATCCTCCTCGACTCCGACGGGCCAGATTTCAGCAGAGGTCATGACTTTTCCCCGGTTGTCGCTGCCAACGGCAGGTGGAGGATGCCCGAGCGGTACGGTCGAGCAGCGGGAGGCAGAGGTTCATCCAACCCTTCCTCATAGGTCCCTGTGAACTGATTGGCCGCCTGGACAATTCGCGCATGTCAGTGTAAATGGATCGGGACCGCCCTCCCGGGTTCTGCCAGCACCGCGCTTCCCGCTGGCGGGAAGGCTCGACAATGAAAGTGTCGAAAGTAGGTCTCACTCATGGTCGGTCGCCGCATGCGCTGCTCCGCTCGACGATGAGGCGTTTGATCGAGAGGCGGACCTGGCCGTGATACACGAACTCCGCGTGGCCTCGACCGGATGTGCCGGTCGTCGCAGCAAGCGCTCACTCTCGACAGTGGGTCGGTGATCTCATGCCATTCGGGGTTTCTTGGGGAGACATCGGCAACTTCGCGGTAACCAGCGGTGCCGGCTTGGTCGGAGGCGCGCTCGGCTCGTTTCTCGGGCCGGTCGGGACGGCGGCCGGCGCTGCGCTGTTCTCCGGGATGGCTGAAGCGATCTGGACCGGGACGGTAGAAGACGGCAGCTTCGGCGAATCGCTCACCGCGGGTCTTCAGACCGGACTCACCGGCGCCTTGCTGGGCGGCGCCGCCGGTGGCGCGGCGAGAGGTCTTTTCGCGACGGCACCGCAATTGTTCGGCCGGACGATGACGAACGCCGGGGGACGCGCGCTCGCGGGCGCGATGCGACCGACTGTTGCCACGACCAGAGGCTGGTCCGGACGGGCGGCCAGAGGTTGGTTGCTCGGCGCCGCGGGTGGCACTGGGCTCGCGAGCCTGGCCAACGGAGCGACGCCGAAGCCGTCGACCGGGCAGTCGGGGTATCTCGACGTGCTCCCGACGAAGATTCTCAATGACTCCACGAAGTTCAGCAAGGCCTGAGGAGCCGCTCTGTGGAGACACCGCATGACATGCTGATGCCGGATCGGGATCTGATCAAGACCGGTAACTACAATCCTGCATGGGTCCACTCGCCGTTCACGGAAGAGCGGTTCAGGGATTTTTGGCACTTCTTCAAGGATAGTTATGCCACGTGCGGCAAAGAGAACCGGCCCGATCCTCCGGATCCGCCGAAGGTGGCACAGGTCGCCCCGTCGGGTTCTGTCGGGAGTTTCACGAACTACGCAGATGTGGCGGTGAAATTGAACAGAGCGTACAGCGATGTCAACGACACCCTCGATGTGCTGGTGAAGAAGTGGGTGGAAGATTCCGCCAAGTGGTCCGATGCAGGGCAAAAAGCGATCAATCAAGTGATCGACGACAAAGTCATCCCCATGGCGCCTGTTCCGCCGGTCGACGGGATAAAGATCGATGACCATCATTGGATCTGGATTACCGCGGCCTGCAACAGCGCGAACGACGAACTCGAGAAGGTCGCCAACGGCCAGGGCGGTGTAGCGGGCAATATCAATGATGAAACCGCGAAAATCAAAGACTTGGAAAAGCAGATAAAGGCTTTGGAGGCGGCGTCGAAGAACCCGGCGGCGACTCCGCCGACCGTGGATCCCACGAACTGGCCGACGACTGGTTCCACCGACCAGACGACCCCGCCGACCATAGACACCGGTGACCTTCCCACCGGTCTGGACGGCCTCGACAACCCTGGCAGTGACAGCCTGACGCCGGCCGGCCTGGATGGCACCGGCCTCGATGGCACCGACGGCACCGACCTCAACGGCCAGACGCCCAGCAGCCTCGACCCCACGGGGACCAGCACGCCGGGCGTGACGACACCCACCACCCCGAGCGTGCCGCCGACGGCCGCCGCGTCGCCGATGGGTTCCGGCATGGACATGATGAGTTCCATGCTGCCGATGATGATGCAGCAGGCGATGATGCGGAACATGGCCGACCAGGACTTGAACAGTCGTCGTGCGGAGCTGGATCCGGATCGCTTCGACGACGAACTCGCCCAGGTCACCCCGCCGCCGGTCGCGCCGCCGGTCACTGCCCAGCCTGCGGTCGTGCAGCCGTCTACGACGGCTCCGGCAGCGCAGCACAGCGGGGCGCCCCCCGGCACAACGTCTTCCACGCAGCCCACGGTGGCGCCGGGCCGTACGCCGGGCGCGGACGGCAGCGTGGAATACACCTTCCCCGACGGGCGTACGCAAAAGGTCTCCGCGATGGTCGCCCAAGCCCTGGACGCGGCGTTCGGCAACCGCAGCGGCACCGACGCGCAGAAGGCGTACGAGAAGACGTCGGCGAAGTGGTCGGACAAGAAGCAGATCGGCACTTCGGTCGATCCTTTCCAGCTGATGACCGGAGACGTCGCCGTGTGGGAGAAGCGCACTGCGATCCTTGTGGTGTTCCCCTCCGACGATGGCGCGGGCACGCTGGAGGCCATCGTCGACGGCGAGCTGAAGCCGTGCAACCCACCGGAAATGACCGATAAGACGGGAGAATTCGGTAGCTTCTCCGGGTTCGTACACCCGAAGGGTATCGAGGTGACCGCGCCCGCGGACGGGGCCGTACCCCCGTCGACGCCGGGCTCGGCCGATCAGTCCGCGACCGCGGCAATGCCGGTTGTCGCGGCGGGCTGATCGCGCGAGTATTGCGGCAGCGGCAGATGAGGAAAGGAGGTCGCGATGGCGCTGAATGTGGATCCGCAGGAACTCGTCGCTGCGGCGTCGAAACTCGCCGCGATAGCGCGCGACACGGGGGCGTCGATTCCCGGTGGATGGGTCGTGCCCGCGGGGGCTGACCCGATTTCGGCCGCCGCTGTGCCTCAGCTCAACGCACAGGCCGCGTCGTTGTTCAACGGCATGGCCGGTGTTCTCACCGATATCCAGCGCACCGCCTACAACATCGGTGCGGCCGCCGCCGATTACACCGCGGCCGACGACCGCGGCGCCCGGACGATCAACGGCAGTGGCGGTGAGCTGCTCGCCAATCCGGTCGGCGAAGTTCAGGAGATCGGTCAGCGGCGCCCGCCCGCGCTGAGGTTCCCTGTCGCGGGCGGCGCGGTCGACCCGTTGACCTTCGCTCAGCAGTTGCATTCGGGTCCCGGGCCCGGTGCGGCGAAGGGATTCGCGGACGCGCTGCGCAAGTTCGCCGGGGGCCCCCATCTGGCGGCCATCGAGGGAGTGAACTCGGCGGCGAAGTCGATGCAGCACTGGGAACCTGTCGGCGCTGCGGCGGCGACGGAACTCGGTCAGCGCCGCGGGTGGCTCGATCAGCTCGGCACCGGTCTCGGGATGCTGGCCGACGGAATCGACACCTACAGCGACGCATTCCGGACCGCGAAAGCCAAACACCCGACGCCTGCGGAGATCATCGCCGCGCGCAAGGAGCTCATCACGGCGATGCGCTCCAAGAACGAACTCGGCATTCAGGCCGCTTTGGCGAAATTCAACGAACAGAATGCTCGTTCGGCGGAGACGATCACCGGCTACTCCACCGAGGTCGGTTCGAAGGTCGGAGCGAGTGAAGGCGCCAGTGAGAGTGCGGGAAAGGGAGAGGGCAGCGGCGACTCCAGCGCGTTGACCCAGATGCTGCCCGCCCTGATGAGTGCGATGGCCTCGGCCGGAATGCCGCTGAGCCAGCTCGGTCAATCGAGTGCGTCGGACGTCTACGACGACTACGGCCTCGACGAGTACGGTTACGACGATCTCGGGATTCCGAGCGGGCTCGGCACGGGCAGCCCGAGCGGGATGCCCGCAGGCAGCCCCGGCCTCGGTATTCCGGATCTCGAGGCGGAAACCATCGCGGCGAGCGCCCTGCCGGTGGCCGCGGCAGCCACTCTGGGGTCGGGCATGCCGCGCGCGTCGGTCATCGAACCTCTCGGTACCTCGTCGGCCGCCAACGCTGCTGCCGCGCGCGGTGGTTCGCCGATGATGCCGTACATGCCGATGGCGCCGGGCATGGGCAATTCAGGCGGGAACAACGACCGCAACCGGGTCGTGGCGTGGCATCCCGACCGCTTGATGTACGTGGACGACACACCGCACACCGAAGCGGTGATCGGCGAACGGCCGACCATAGCCCCGACGGTGACTCCGCCGACGCCCACACCGAGCAACCAGAACCCTTCCCAACCCGGAGGTAACGCATGAGTGAGCACAACGAGGTGGAGTCGTGAGTGCCATCCACCCGGACGTGCAGGCGGCCTTGGACGCCGCCCGGGATCTGCGGCACCGGATCGCCGAGATGCGGGAGAAGATCGACAACATTCGGGCCCGCAGGCCGTCGCCGAGCGGCGCGGTCATCCCGGAGGTCGACGCGATGGGCAGGCTGACCGATCTCTACCTCGCCCCGGGGACCGCCGCGCGCCTCACCAGCCCGGAACTGGTCGCCGAGATCATGTCCGCCGTTCGGGAGAGCACCGCCGACGCCGCGCGGCAGTACCAGAGCGTCATGGAGACCCCCGTCGAGGGAACCGAGCCGGTCGCCACTGCTTCGGGGCAGTCCGGATGACCGAGCCGGCCTCTGATGTCACCGTCGCGGACACGGTGCGGTGGCTGCACGACGAGGGGCTGGTCCGGCTGGCCGGAGTGGCGGACGGCATCTCGGAGACGATCGTCGCCTACACGATCGATGTCGCCACCGGAACCGTCTCCGCGCATCCCGCCACCGGCGGCGGGGTCGGCGCGGATGTGGTGTCCCTGGCCGCCGACGACCTGCCGTACCCCGTTGGCACCGCCCGGCGTCTGGTGATCGCCGGTGTCACGACCACGGACGCGGTCCTGGTGGTCGACTTGGCGGCGACTTTGACGCTCGCGATCAACGCCGACCACCCCGAGCAGACGGCCCGGTCCTGGGTGCTGCAACTGCTGTTGAATCCGGAGATCACCATCACCACCAACAGCGCCGATGTCGCGATCGGCAGCAGTGCCCGGCTGCGGCAGAGCTTCATTCCGGGCGGCGGCGCGACCCTGGTCAACGTCGACGACACCCGTCCGCCGGTGACGGCGGTGACGTTGAACCCGGCTACCGAAGGTCCCGACCATCTCGACGTGGACCCGGACGGCACCGGTGAGCTGTATCTCGGCGCCAGGTTCTGGCAGTTGCGCCGAGTCATGCGCATCGAGGACGCCGCCTGGTCCGCGCTGGCGGCGCGCCTGGAGTCGGTGACCGACGATACCGACTACCTGATCAACCCCCGACCCGGCGAACGATTCTCGGAGACCAGCCGATGACCGACATGCACCCGATCCACGTAGACGACTACGACTTCGATGACGACCAGCCGGAAGCCGCCCAACCGGATTGGCGGAACAGGACCTACGAGGTGTTCAACCCCGATCACACCGTCGGCGTGGGATGCGACCGGGACGGCGAGATCATCGGCCTGTACATCACCGATGACGCCCGCGACAACGGCGACGAGTGGTTGGCGTCCCAGATCGTGAAGCTCGCGCGGCTGGCGCACGCGAAATCGCGCGTGGGGCTACGGGCCGAGATGGAGCACAAGGGCACCCGTTCCTACACGATCGACTCGTTCGATCTTCCGACCGAGGCGTCGTATCGCGCCATGGAGGAATCCGAGTTCCGACGCGACACCTGAGTGCCGACCGCCGCCACGGCGAGACAGGACAGCGACATGACCGACGCATTCGATACCGACGACCCGCACGAGGTGGTCGCCGCCGCGCACAAGTTCCGGACCGCGATCGCCACGGTCGGCGGCCAAGCCGGGCAGATCAGTGGTGGTTTCGTCGCGCCACGGCGACCCGAATCGGAGATCGATCGGCGACTGGTGGCGCACACACAGTGGATCAAGACGACGTTCGAGCGCGCCGTACGGGCCAACGGCCGCCGGGTGGACGCGACGACACAGGTCACCGCCCAGGTGTCCCACACCCACGCCGACGCCGATCACGCCGGCGCCGCTGCGGTGCGTCGCCGCACCGGATCCGTCTGACTGGCTGATGGAACCGGAGCGCGACAGTCCGTACTGGGACGCCATCGTCGGCGACAACTGGCCTGCGATCTCACCGGGGGACTGGAGTGCGCTGGAACGGCTCGCGCGAGACGGCGCGGGGGCGTTGGACTTGCTCGACGCCGAGAGCAAACGCCGCGGCTTCGACGAACATGCCCGCTCCAGCGCCGGTCTGGAACCGATCAAGCAAGACATGCTGCGCCAGCGGATGAATCCGCAGGCGTTCGCCGACGCGCTCGAGGCCGCGGCGGACACCTTCCGGGATTTTTCCGACCTGGTGTATCGGACCCGCAACAAGATCTTGGACATCGTCGAGGAGACCACCTCGCGGATCAACGCGACCAAACGCGCGGCCGCGGCGGAGGACGACGAATCCGATGCCCAGGCCATCCGTAACCGGATCCCCGGCATGGTCGCCGCCGCGAGGGACGACGTGGAGGATGTCGTGCGCGCCGCGCTCGGTTCGATCAATCCGCAGGGCCTGCCCAGTTTGGGCTTGATCGCCGACGCGCTGGGGCAACCGGGGCCTTGGGGGCCGGGCCACCACAGCGCGAACGACCACAGCGGCGACGCCCGTCATCAGCACCGGCCCGCGACGGATCACTCCGGCAATCCACGGCACGACGGACCACCGCGGACGAACCGGCCGAAGGACGATTTCCCGATCGCGGTGTTCCCGCAGGATGCCGACGACCGACCATGGACCGCCGATCCGGTCGACCCGCTGTTGCCCGGTGACGATCTGGAGGAGCGACCTGGTCCTCCTGCTACGGAGGACATCTCCGGTCCGCGGTCGACCGGCCCGGTGTCGGACCAGTACACCCCTGATGGACCGACGGCTGTCCCGGTGAATACTGTGCCCGGCGGTGCCCCGGACGACGGACCGGGTATGCCCGCCGCGGGTGCTCCGCCGCGCGGGCAGGTCACGGACACCGAGCATATGGCTCCGGACCGGGATGGACCGGTGGGCATCGATGCTCATGACGCGGCGGGTTCGGATCCGCGGGATTCGCGCGAAAGGGATCCGGACGTCTCGGCCGAGGGAGCCGAGCCCGCGACCACCGACCGCTCCACCACCGTTTCGGCGGCGGAATCGCACGACACGGCCGCGTCCGAGCAGTTCACCGGTGCTTCGGCGTCGGTGGCCGACCCCACCACGTCGGTGCCACCGCCCATGATCCTTCCTCCAGCAGTCGCGGCGCCTGCTTCCACCGCACCGTTCGCACCGGCTGCCTCGGCCGCTCCCGCTGGACCGGCGGTCTCCGCCCCAGCGGCACAGGCGGGCTCGGTCCCGCCGCAAGTGCAGGCGAAGCAGACCGCGCCTCCGCCAGGCGAATCGCGCGGACCGGTCGCCACCCCCAAGGTCACCGCGACGAGCGCGGGACCGCCTCCGGGTGCGGGCGGCGCGGCCAAGGCTCAGCCGCCGGAGCGGACCGAACAGCGCGCGGACGCGGGTAAGGACGATGCGGACGACGGCGACGAGTCGATGCGCACTGTGGTCGGCGCCGCCATGACATCGGCGGCCGCCCCGGCATTCGTTCTGGGCGAGCGAGTGGAGGGCGACCTGGTGCTGGCCCGCACGCTGTTGAGCGGCGTTCTCGCCGCGGGTGGCGACGCCGTCCTCGGGCTCGGCTGGGCGGTTTCGGTGATGCGTCATCCGAGCGGGATCAGCGCGTTCGTCACCTCGAACGAGGGCCGTGGCTGGATACCGGCCGGGTTGTATCTGCCGCGTGAGATGTCCACGCCGTGGGTGTGGGAGGTGGCCGAGAGTGCGTGGGAGGGTGTCGCCGATCCCGCGCGCGTGCTGGCGGAGTTCGGGATCGCCTGGGGACGTAAGTCCGGTGCTCGGCTGACTGCCGTCGTCTCCTCGGCGGAAGTCGACGCCGATCTGCGACGGCAACTGGGTGATGTGCCGATCGAAGGTTCGGTGGCCGCCTCGTCGGCGATGGACTTCAGCGCGCCGAGGCCGAGCCTGGCCGACCGCCTCGAACTGGTCGGGGCCCCGGAGCTGGTGCGGCGCGCGGCTACCGCACCGGAGTCGGAGATCGGAGTGCGATGCTGGGAGTTGGCCTCGGACGCGCATGTGCGCGTGCACAAGGCCGGTCTGGGTTCCCCGGCCGCGCTGGGAGCGCCCGCGGCACGCGAGCGGATCCTCGGCGCGCTGCGGCAGCGCCGTGAGGTACCCCAGGAGTGGTGGGAGGAGCTCCGGGATGCCGACGACCTGCTCACCGCGACCATGCTGCCGCGCCGCGCCGATGTGTCCAGAGTGGCGCTGGGTGAGCTACGCGCCGACCCGGCCGACGGCCGGCCCGCATCGGAGACGAATGCGCTGCGTGCCATGGTCTTCGAGCGGCGTTGTGACGAACTCGTGCTGCTGCTCGCGGAGGCGGCGACTCGGCAGAGCCTGCGTGACGCGGTGTACGCGCACGCGCAGATCGTCGGTCATCCGGGTTTCATCGCACCGGCTCCCGCCCCCGCCGCGCCCGCTCGGCGACCGACCATCACCGCGGGGCCGGGCCGCTGAGCGGAAGCCGAACGCCGCGGTCGAGGAACGGGATTCCGGACAGAACTGTGGAAGAACTGCGCACCGGGCAACCGCACCGCACTCCCCATCTCTGGGAAGAATCGACAATAAGGGGGACGTGTGGTGGGAAAGGATCTGATCGAGCATGCCGAACAGCATGGAAATCGACCCTGCGGTTTTGCGTCAGCTGGCCGACCAACACGACCGGGTCGCGCGTGACACCAGGGAATGGGCCAAACCGCCCACTGAGTGGCTCGCGAGTTTCCTGCCCACCTACGGCAAGATCGCCTATCCGGTATACGAAGCGCTGGAGCGGTATTACGACGCGCGGCAGCGTGCGGGCGAGGCGCTGGCCGGCGAACACGATCGCACCGCCGACTCGTTGCGCGCGTCCGCGGACGCCTACGAGCAATCCGACGAGGATTTCGCCAGCCACATCCGCCAAGTAGGCGGGGTAACCGATCAGCCGTCCCCGACGGGGCCCGTCGGAACCTCGACCGATCCGTTCGGTTCGACCCCCCCGACCACTCCGTCGGTCTCCGCACCCGGTGATGGTCCGGCGACGGCCGATCCCACGGCTCAGCCCGTTTCTACCGGGCCCGCCTCCGCCGGCCCCGACGGCGCGCAGGACAACCCGCTCGGTACTTCGCCGGGTGGACCCAACGGGACGTCGCCGACGGGGACGGGTATGCCCGGCGCGACCGGCACGCCGGCCGATTCGGCAGGCACCAACGGCACCGGCACGCCGAACGCGGCCGGCACGCCACCGGGTGGGCCGTCGAGCACCGGCGTGACGGCGCCGACGGCAGGGGGCATGCCTCCGACCGGCGTCGGCCCGCTCAACGGAAGCCCGGACGACCGAGGCGCTACGCAGCCCCCCACCGGCGCGACGGGCCGATCGGACCTGCCGCCCATGCCGATGCCGGTCGCGAGTCCGTTCGCCGCCGCCGTCGCCTCGGCGAAGGACAAGGAGGCCGAACCCGCGTACGTGGTGGGCAGCCAGGTGAACGACGACCTGGTCCTGGCCAGGACGCTGCTCGGCAGTGTGCTCGCCGCCGTGGATTCCCCGGTCGGGATGGCCTGGGCTGTCGCGGTGATGCGGGGGCCGGGGGGAACGGGCGTCTTCATCACGTCGAACGAAGGCCGTGGTTGGCTGCCCGCCGGGCTGTTCCTGCCTCGTGAGGTCTCCACCCCGTGGAACTGGGACGAGTTGCTCGCCGCCGATGACGGCGCCGGATCACCGTGGGAGGGCGTCACCGATCCGGCCCGGGTGTTGGCGGAATTCGGTCTGGCCTGGGGCGCGAAGGCGAACGCGAACTTGTCGGCCCTCGTCTCCTCCGGACCGATCGACCCCGGCTTGCGCTCCCGATTCGGTGACGCGGCGATGGAAGGACTCGTCGGCCCGTCCTACGACGTCGACCTCCGCGAGTTCACCCCGGATACGGCCGACCGGCTCGGCCTGACCGGTTCGATCGCGGGCCTGGAACATGTCTCGGCGGTGCCCGACGCGCAGGTGGTGTCGCGCTGTGTGGAACTGGCCGTGGATGCCCACGGGCAGGTCGGGCGCTCCGGAGCGGTCCCAGCCGAAGCCGTCACGTCGCGCCGGGTCCGGGAACGAATTCTCGCCGACCTGCAAGCCGGCAGGCCGGTGTCGCGCGAACTGTGGGAAGAACTGCGCGACGCCGACGATCTGCTGGCGGCCTCGATGCTGGGGCAGCGGGTCGACGTGGGCCGAGTGGAAGTCGGGCAGCTGCGGCTGGACGCCGGAGCTGCCCCGTTGCGCAACATGGTCTTCGAGCGGCGCTGCAACGAGCTGGTACTGCTGCTGGCGAACGAGCCGAGCAGGCAGACGCTGCGTGACGCCGTCTACGCCCACGAACAGATCGCGCTGCATCCTCAATTCGTCGCGACACCGGCGCCCGTGTCCACCGCCGTGCAGCCCGAGCGCGTCGCCCGGCCCGCCACGGTTCCTTCGGTCACCGCTCCGGAGGTCGCCGGAGGGCCGCCGCCCACTGTCGTGGCCGCGCCCTCGACACCGCCGCCGGTGGCGCCTCCGGAGAAATCGTGAAAATCGCACAGCGATAGAGGGATTCGGCGATATTCGGGTTGCGGTGGGCCTTCGTGCGACCGCTGCCCGGAAGCCGGGTTTCCCCCTGGGACAGGACTGTGTGAGCGTTGGCCCGGCCGGTACAGCCGTATGACGGGTGCGGGCACGCGCCCGTGATGCGCTGCGCCGCACGCTCGCCGACGGCTGCGCCATCCGATCGAAGGAATCCGACGGCAGAGCCGGCGGCGAGTGGATCAGTCGGACCGGACCGATGCATCGGCCTGCTCACAGTGCCCGGGGCCATGCAGACACCGATCGCCGTCGCAAGGCTCGAACCGGATCATCCGCGAGACCGGTTTACGGCCTCGGCCGCTGGACGCGCACGGTAGCAACGTACGCAGTGCGCCGCCTTCGCCGCGGAACAGGCGAGACGAGCACACCGAGCGCGCCCTGACCCGATAGCCGATCGAGCGGGTTACACCTCGATGACGGGACTGGCTTCCGGTTCCTGTTCGTCGTCACCGGCCGCCGCGTCCTGCGTGGGCGCCCCGCCCGGCTGGTCGGACGCGGCCCGGTCCCTGGTCCGCCGAACGGGAATCACGCCGGGTGCCGTAGTCGTCGCCGGAGCAGCGTTCTGGTCGTCGGCCGGCGCGGTATTCGCTGCCGGGGCGGCGGTGACGCCGCCGGGCTCCGCGGTGGCCGGTTGTGCAGCCGGCGGTTGCGCTCCCGGATCGCCCTGCGGCGCAGCGGCCGCGGGCGCGGCCTGGTTCCCGGGTGGCGGTGCCTGACCCGGCTGTCCCGGAGCACCGTTGTTCTGGTTCTCCTCGGCCTTCTTCGCCTTGTCCTCTTCGGCCTTCTGCATCATCTCGGGTATCTGGGAGATGAGTGGCATAGCCGCCATCGGCAGCATCGCGAGCATCGGCAACAGCGACGACAGTCCTCCGTCACCACCACCTCCGCCACCACCGCTGCTGCCGCCGGACGCGCCGCCTCCGCTGTTCTGACCGCCGCCGTTCGAGTTGCCCTTTCCCTTGCCGTTGGCCATGTCCTCGTTGAGGTCGGCGATCGCGGTGACCTTGTCGTAGACCGCCTCTACCGCGGCGGCGACCGCCTTGAGCAAGGGAAGCTCCTGAGCGGGCTTGAGTTTGGCGCTGCCCGCGGCCTTCAGCTTCGTGTTCAGGTCGGTCACGATGGTTTTGATGGACCGCAAGGCCTGCACCTGTTCGGCGGCGACCGTGACGGAGGTCTTGACCACCTGATCGTCCATCTGCAGCAATTTCAGCTGCCTGGCCTCGACCTTGTCGACGGTCTTGCGGTATTCGTCGTCCGCCTCGCCTTTGCCGAGCGTTTCGTAGACCGCGGGCTTGAGCAGGTCGTCGACTTTCGGTGGGGGAGTAGTCATGCCACGGCCGAGCAGGTCCACGGCGGTCTGAATGGCGGTGTCGGCCAATGCGATGAAGGCGCGCAGCCCTTCCGACGCACCGGGCGGACAGTGCAGATCGACCAGCCAGAAGTGTTTGGCCTCGGAGGCGTAGCTCGCCAAGGGGGCGGATGCCGACACCGCCGCCTTTTTGGCTTCGGTATTCGTCGTCGTCGTCACCATGCCGCCGCCACCGCCTCTCAGAAGTCTCCCCATTGTCTCCGCTTCCCGATTCTGGGAAGTGGTTCATAGTTCGATTACCCACCCATGAATGGGAATACGACCGAATCGGTCCGGGCGACACAATAACTGCAAAGAGTGTGAGAGGCGGTCGGTGATGAGCGATGGCGAGTCGGTCGAATGGCACCGGCACTGACGAACGACCTGGACGGAGTGCTCGGCTCGCTGCTCGCACTGTACGGCGACGGCCAGCCCGCCGGACAGGCAGCGAGTGTGACCCAAGCGCTCGCCGCCGACCTGCGTGCCACGTCCGGGGCGGTGGCGCTGCGGTACGGCGAGGCGCAGGGTATGCAGCTCTCGGTCGCGGAATCGCATGCGGGCAAGGACAGCATCGTGAGCAAAGCCGTCGGTGACTCCGGTGACGGAACGGTCAACGGCCGCGGCCGCCTGACCAACCACATCGCGGACTTCCAGAGCCGGATGCAAGCGATCGCCACGGTGAGCGATACCCGCTTCAGCGGTCCCGCGCTGCTCGATGCCGCGCAGGCCACCATCTCCAATGCCACCAAACAGGTCGATGCCGATGTCGCCGCCGCACGGCAGCAGGCCGCGCAGATCATGCCACCCGCGACCCCACCGACCCGGCAAACCAGGCACGGCACCGCACCGCGCAGGCGGCGACGGACACGCTCCAGGTCCCGGTCCGCTTCCCGGCTGCGCCGCAACAGCATGGTGCGCTCGGACGGGACCACGGGCAGCAACGCGGTGATGGCCGCCAGCAACTGGCTCGGCACACCCTATGTCTGGGGCGGGGGCGGGGCGGGTGGACCGAGCGGCGGCGGATTCGACTGCTCGGGTCTCACGCAGTACGCGATCGCCCAGGCCAGCCACGGCGAGGTGGTGCTGCCCCGCACGACATACGAGCAGATCTACAGCGGGGTCCGGGTGCATCCCGAGGACGTGCGTCCCGGTGACCTGGTGTTCCCCGCCGGATCGTTCAGCACGCGCGGGCCCGAGCACGTGCAGCTGGCCGCAGGCAACGGCATGGTCATCGAGGCGCCGTACACCGGGTCGACGGTGAAGTGGTCGCGTATGCCGAGCGAAGCCGTCGTCGTGCGAGTGCTGTGAGCCGGTGACCGGGGAGAAGAGCGCAGCGTGGCCATAGACATCCCCAGCGAGGTCGCGCTCTTCCTCAACATCTGCGGCGTCCCTTACCCGGACATCAACGAGGATGACGTGCGCGCCCTCGCCGAGCATGTGCGCACCTTCGCGGCACAGGTGCAGGACACCCACGACTCGGCGACCGGCGTGATAGACCAAATGGGCGCGTTCTACTCGGGGGAGTCCTACCAGCAGCTCGTCGCCACGTGGGCGACCATGAGTTCGACCCACATGCGGCAACTCGGCAGCGCGTGCGAGGTCGTGGGGCAGGCGCTCGAGGTGGCGGCGACGGTGATCACCGCGGTGAAGGTCGCCGTGCTGGCCGAACTCGCCGCCTTGGCCGTGGCCTACGCCTCGATCATGGTCACGCCGCCGCTCGCTCCGTCCGCGCCGCTGGTCGTCGCCGCGGCACGCCGACTGTGCGAGCAGATGTCGCAGTACTTGATCGGCTACATCATCGCCGAAGTCATCGGTAAGGCGATCGAACCGCTCGAGCAGGCGATCGACGACATGGTCAAAGGGATCGTCTACGACGCCACCCGTGACGCGCTCGACATCCCGTCGTCGGGCAAGCCTCCGCCGCTGCGCATCGACCCCGACGCGGTGCAGCACTTCGCGAAAGTGCTCGACGATCACGCCGACGACATCATGCGGCACGCGGCGACATTCGCGGAGAACGTCTCGACACTCGACTTCACGACATCGACGCCGTTCGACGACGTCGCGGATCCCTCCGCGACGGACGGCGGCTCTCCCCGCGGACCTGCTGCGGCAGCGGAGGATTTCTTTCTCCGGCGCGGCGAACAGTTCGAGCGCTTCGGCCCGGCGGCCCCGGCGGGGACGACCGATGTCGACCGACACGGCACCGGCGACGCGCGCGTACCCGTCGCGATGCGCGACAGCGCGAACGCGGCCGGTACCGGGGAACGCGCGGCCGATCGAAGCGGATTCGAAGACGGCGCGGGCGCGCCGGGCCGGACCGCCGACCGGTCGGCCTCGCACGCTGGGGCGGAACTTCGTGGTCCGGCGCCGGACCACGCGAAGGTGTCGCAGGCCTCCGGTGTCGCGCCGAACGGCGCGGACCTGAGCGTGGCGGACCGGCCGACGGGACTCGAGCGCCCACGCGCGATGTCCGCGCACGCCGCAACGGTGGCCGCCGGCGACACGGTGTCCGAGGTTGCGGCGCGGCAGGCGTTCGACGCCGAGTTTCACCGTGCCGGTGGAATCTCCGGCGCGGCCGCACCCGCCGGTGATGCGCCCGCCGTCGACGGGCCCGCGGCAGACCATCCCGTCATGGGCGGTTCGCTGGGCGTTGCGCCGCTTGCCCAGCAGAACGCCGGCGCGGCGGCCACTCCTTGGGGACGTGCCGGGCCGCAACCGGGCAGGTCCGATCCCGCGCCGAGATCCGAACGTCCGGCGAAGGTTCCGCCGAAAGTACGCCGGCCCGCGGTTACTCCGTGGACCAAGACCCGCCGTACCCGGGACGTTCCCGCCGTGGTGCACGCACCGTCCACGCGGCCGCCACTGCGTTTGCTTCCGGACGCGAAGTCCGAAGCGAACGGCGCGGATGGCGCCGGTCTCGCGAACCCCGCGCCCTCGCGGGTGACGGCTCCGGCGTCCGATCGCGTGGACCCGCCCCCGGCGCGCGCCTGACCGAAAGCACCCATGACACAAGAAAACCCATTCCCAAGCGCGGGAACGGGTTGCTGAATTCGATGGGGCGGCGGTGGTAAACGTAGACACACTGTGCTGCCGCCCTGGGTGTCCTGTCCCCGCAACGGCCGGTGGCCTGCCGGTGCCACCGGCCGTTGCTTTGGGTTCAGATCGTCGGGATGAGGGACCGGCGATCTGTGTTCAGACATTACCCTGTTCTGTCGGAACGTTCAATAGTGTGCACTTAAATAGCGGCAAGAATTTTTCGAAATGCCTGTGACCTGCTGCGCGGCGGCTGGGGGACCGGATCGCGGCTGGCCAGCCGCCGCCGAAGGGGTCGTCTGCAGGCGGATGATTGCCGACCCCGCGGTAAACATACCGTTAACTGACGGCACGTTCAAAATTGGCATGTCTTGGGCACCCGGACGATGCCATCAAACTTCCCAGCAATGGGAAGTGGCCGAGTCCGGGCCGTTACCGCCGGAATCTATCGTTCGAGCAGGCTAGATCGGCGGAAGGGAAGTCCGAGTGTCAGCGGCCGAGGACGCGTTCTACACGGGTGTTCAGAATCTTGGGTTGGTCGCCGGTGGCGTGCGCAACGAGCAGCACGCGGCGGCGGCGTTTCGAGCCGCCACCGATCTCGACCCGGACATGTGTGATGCCTGGCTGGGGCGCGCCATGGCGGGGGAGGTCACCTCGGAGGTGATCTACGGCGCCTACCGCTCGGTGCACAACCTCTACCGCGACCAGCAGCGAGCGGGTCTGGTCGATCGCGCGCTGTGGTGCCAGGTCGAGATCGGCATGTACGGCCTGCGCGTCGCGATGGCCGACCGCGACCAGATCGCCATCGCGCAGGCGTGCTCGTATGCCGAAGGCGGTGAATGGCAGGAAGCCGCCGCGATCCTCGACGAGGTCCCCCGCGACGACGTCTCCGACTTCGTGCGCATGTCGCTGTATTTCCGGACCAGGCAATGGCCGGAGGTGCTCGCCCTGCGCACCGCGCGACCGTCGCTGGAGGACGGCCTGCTGGACATCGCCGCCGAGCTGATGACCGCCCAATCGCTGGCGCACCTTGGCCGCTTCGGCGAGGCCATGCCGCGCGCGCAGCGGATCGTGGAGGACAGCTCCTCCGGCAATCTGTCCTATATCTGGGCCGACGCGCACTTCCTGCTCGGCATGCTGATGCGGCACAACGGTGATCACGACGCCGCCGACAAGGTCCTCAAGGGTCTGCAGGGTTCGGCCCTGTGGCCCGAGCGCGAGGAATGGCAGCGCGCGGTGCGGGACAAGTCGTACCGATTCGAGGTCGCCACAGCGGAACTCATCGCGTCCCGGACCAACAGGTGGGACCCGAAGACGGGGGATGATCCGCGCGAGGCGGCGGCCAGCGCGGCGCGTGCGGAGCGGGAGAGCCTCCTCACGGAGGCGTCGGATCTGCTGCAGGCGCAGATCGGCATGGATTCGGTGAAGGAGCAGGTCGACCGGCTCAAGTCCGGCGTGCTGATGGATCAGGTCCGTGCCAAGCGCGGGCTCGCCGTGGATTCGAAGTCGCAGCACCTGATCTTCTCCGGTCCGCCCGGTACGGGCAAGACGACCATCGCCCGCGTGATCGCCAAGATCTTCGCCGGCCTGGGTGTCGTGGAGAACGCCGATGTGATCGAGGTGTCCCGCAACGACATGGTCGGCACCCACCTGGGCCACACGGCGCCCAAGACCAACGCGCTGATCGACTCGGCGCTCGGCGGTGTGCTGTTCATCGACGAGGCGTACACGCTGATCCAAGAAGGTCTTTCCGGCGGCGACGCGTTCGGCAAGGAGGCGGTCGACACGCTGCTGGCCCGGATGGAGAACGATCGCGACAAGCTCGTCGTGATCATCGCCGGATACGAGGACCAGATCGATCGGTTCCTGGCGTCCAACGACGGCCTCGCCTCCCGTTTCACCAAGCGCATCCGTTTCGCCAGCTACGGGGCCGATGAGCTGGTGCAGATCGCCGACCACATCGCGCGGAACAAGGACTCGATCCTGTCCGAGCAGGCACGTGAGGTGTTGCGGCTGCGGTGCGAGGAGCTGGCGGGACAGACCAAGAACGGTCGGCGCCTGATCGATCTGGCCGGTAACGGCCGTTTCGTGCGCAACGTGGTCGAGGCCGCCGAAGCCGAGCGCGACTACCGCTTCACCAGGGAGAACGCCGATATCGCCGCGATGACCGACGAGGAGCTCATGACGATCGACGCGTTCGACGTCACCGCGGCGCTGGAGGGTTTGGCGCCGAGCACGCGGGTGTGAGGCGTCCGCTGATCCGATATTCCCACTATTGGGAATAGGGGTCGTATTCACGCCGTGACCGCTGGTTACGGTGTGGTTTGGCAGGGCGGCGGAAGGAACGATAACCGGTGGCGCGCTTCCGGGTTGTGACCAAACACCAGATCTCCGGCTGGCGTTTTCTGCTGCGCCGGATCGAGCACGCGCTGGTCCGTCGAGACGCGTCGATGATCGATGATCCACAGCGCGGTCGCTCGACCGCCCTGTCCATCGGCATCGCGCTCGCATGCGTGATCATCGCGGGCGCCGCGGTGCTGGCGTTCTTCAAACCCGCGAAGAAAGTCGGGGACTCGAAGATCGTGGCGGAGAAGGACACCGGGGCGTTGTTCGTGCGCCTGAACAACCGGTTGTTCCCCGCGCTGAATCTGACGTCGGCCCGGCTGATCGTCGGTTCTCCCGACAAGCCGGTGCAGGTCTCCCGGGACGAATTGTCGAAATATCCGCGCGGGCCCTGGGTCGGTATTCCCGGTGCACCGGGCAGCATCGTCGACACCGACGAGAAGGATTCGTCGTGGACGGTGTGCGACACGGCGCGAACCGGTGCAGCCGCACCGGTCAACCCCGCGACCGGTTTGCCGACCTTGAGTCGTTCCGCGGTGCGGACCACGGCGATAGGCGGTCCGTTGACCGTGGACGGCGACGCCAACCGCCCGCTGGGTGACGGCGAGGCTCGTCTGCTGCGCGACGACACCACAACCTGGTTGGTGTACGGCGATGGCGAGAAGGGTGTGGTGCGCGCCGCGATCGACCTCGCGAGCACCGCGGTGGCCATGGCGCTCGGCATCGATTCGACCGCTCCGGTGATGGCGGCGTCCAGGGGCTTGGTCAACGCCATCCCGGAGGCTCCTCCGTTGCGGGTGCCCGACGTGCCGGGCAAGGGCGAGTCGATCACGCTGAACAACGGATTCACCACGCCGGTCGGGTCGGTACTCACCGTGTCGACGCCGGATCAGGGAGCTTCGTACTACCTCGTCTCCCAGTCGGGGCTGGTACGGATCAGCACCGTGTTGGCGGCGATGGTGCGTAACGCGGACTCCCAGGGCTCGGTGTCCACCCGCGCGGTAGGACCCGACGTGATCGCGGCGAATCTGCGCCCCGGACAGTGGCCGGGCACCGCGTCCTACCCGGTCCGGCCGATTCGCCTGGTCGACCCCGAACGGGTCGGCGTGACCTGCTTGCACTGGGCGCGCACCGGCAACGATCCGAACGCGACGATGCGACTGTTGGTGGGCAGGCAATTGCCGCTCACCAAAGAAGAGCAGGGTCGCGCGGTGGACCTGGTGACCTCCGCCGCCTCGCGCGGCACCACCGCCGACGCGGCATACCTGCCGAGAGACACCGGCCGTTTCGTGCAGGTGACCGGCGCCGAAGCGGGATCTCCGCTGCGGGAATCGCTGTATTGGGTCTCCGACAGCGGCGTCCGCTACGGCATCATCGCCGATCCGAGCAGCAGCGGCGGTACCGATCCCACCCTGACCGCCCTCGCGCTGCGGGCTCCGGTCCCCGCGCCGTGGAGCATCATCTCGCTGTTCGCGGTCGGACCCGCTCTGTCCCAGAAGGAAGCTCGCATTCAACACGACGGAATTCCGAACAACAAGATCGTCGCCGGGCTCGGTGGTTCGTAGTGACCAGCACTCGCCGATTCGTCCGGCCCGCCCGGATCGTGCGCGGTCCGAAAGCCCCCGCCGTGACCGAGTTGCGGCTGCAACCGCCGACCGAGCTGCCCAGGCCGGTTCCCGCATCGCGGATCCGGATGATCATGCCCGTGGTCATGGTGGCGGCCATGGGCGGAATGATGGTCATGATGTTCCGCGGCGGCGGAGCCATGAACCCGATGATGCTGATGTTCCCGGCCATGATGCTGGTGTCGATGTTCGGCATGATGGGCGGCGCGCTCGGGGGCAACTCCGGCGGCGGCGCGGCGAGTCTCAACGAGGAACGCAAGGACTACCTGCGCAGCCTCACCGACAACCGCAAGACAGTGCACGCGGCGGAGGCGGAACTGTATGCCTTCCTGCGCTACACCCATCCCGGCCCCGATGAGATCGCCCGGCTGATCGGCGGCAAGCGGATGTGGGAGGTGCAGGTCGCGAGCCCGCAATTCCTGCGGGTGCGAGTCGGTCGTGGGCGTATCGCCAACCAGGTGCGCGTCATCGTTCCCGAAGCCGCGCCCACCTCCGATCTGGACCCGGTCGGCGTCGTCGAACTGACCCGTTTCGCCAAGGCGTACTCCACCGTCGGCGGCATGCCCGTCGCGATCAATCTGCTGTCTGCGCCGCAAGTCGGCATCGACGGTGACCCGCATGTGGTGGCCGGCTTGATCCGCGCGATGATCGCCGAGGTCGCGGTGCTACACGGTCCGGATCAGGTGGCGGTCGCGGCGGTGCTGTCGGAACCGGACGCACCGGAATGGTCCTGGTTGAAATGGCTGCCGCACACCCAGCATCCCAGCGAGACCGACGCCATCGGCTCCAGCCGGATGATCTACCGCACCGTCGCGGAGCTGCGCACCAAGGTGCTCGCGGGGCTCAATCGCGGTCCGTTCTCGGCGAATTCGCAGCCCACGCTGGATCGAACGCACTACCTGCTGATCGTCGACGTCGCCGGGCCCGCGAGCGACCGTGACATCTCCGGCATCGATGGGTGCACGTGGCTGCGGCTGGGGTTCTCGGAGCAGAATCTCCCGCGCGCCCTGCGCTTCGCAGTCACCGAGGATCAGTCGCTGAACGAGGTGTCCCCGCGCGGGTTGCGGCGCGTCGGGGTCGCCGATTCGCTGTCCGTGGCGGCGATGACGTCGATGGCGCGCAGCCTCTCGCCGTACCGGTTGTCGACCGTGGTGGAGGCGGTGGCCGCCGAACAAGCCAGCGGCGGCACGTCCTGGGAGGAGATGGTCGGCATCGCCGACCCCGGCGCCATCCGCGTCGAGCAAGCGTGGATCCGGCGCCGCGACGAGGACCGGGCACGCTTGAACATTCCGTTCGGTCACGATCCGGCCGGCGGTCTCGTCTATCTCGATATCAAGGAATCGGCCGAAGAAGGTATGGGCCCGCACGGCATGTGCATCGGCGCGACCGGATCCGGCAAGTCCGAATTCCTTCGCACCTTGGTGCTTTCGGCGGTGGCGACGCACTCCCCGGATGTCTTGAACCTCCTGCTCGTCGACTTCAAAGGTGGCGCGACCTTCCTCGGATTCGACCGCCTGTCGCACGTGACGGCTGTGGTGACGAACATGGAGGAAGAAGCCGATCTCGTCACCCGTATGGAAGACGTCATCAACGGCGAAATGGCGCGACGGCAACGCATTCTGCGTGACGCGGGCAATTTCGCCAGCGTCGCCGACTACGAGCGGGCCAGGGAGCAGGGTGCGGATCTGCGGCCGCTGCCCACGCTGTTGATCATCCTCGACGAATTCGCCGAGTTGCTCGAGCAGTACCCGAACTTCTCGAAACTCTTCGTGGCCATCGGCCGCTTGGGTCGATCACTGCGCATCCACCTGCTGCTCGCGTCGCAGAAAGTGCCGGCCAACCGGATGGGTGAGCTGGAAGCGCACCTTTCCTATCGAATCGCGCTGCGCACCAACCAGACCAGCGACTCACGCGACGCGATCGGCACCGCGGACGCCTACCACCTGCCGAAGAAGCCGGGTTCGGGATATCTCCGTGTCGGCTCCGGTGACCTCCAGCGGTTTCAGGCCGCGTACGTGGGCGAGAAGTACTCGCCCCCCGCGCAGGTGTCGGCGGCATCCGCGCAGCGCGCGCGACGGCCCGGTGGCGGATACCGGCCGCCGCAGCG
The DNA here is from genome assembly GCF_042802775.1 of Nocardia sp. NPDC057455. Classification (NCBI taxonomy): domain Bacteria; kingdom Bacillati; phylum Actinomycetota; class Actinomycetes; order Mycobacteriales; family Nocardiaceae; genus Nocardia; species Nocardia sp. NPDC057455. Next base: position 21,374 of record NZ_JBHVDM010000056.1, read on the forward strand.
CTTCACCGCCGGTCATATCATCGACACCCGCCCCGCGGTGATCGAACCGGTGGTCGTCCACGAGACGCCTGAGAATGCCGACGGTGAGTCGATCACGATCATGGAAGCGGTATTGCAGCAGCTGGCCCGGCACGGCAACCCCGCTCATAAGATGTGGCTCCCCCCGCTGATCACCCCGCCCACGCTGGAGCGGATGATCCGCGCGGTGCCCCAAGGGGCGTTGCAGATGCCGTTGGCGCTGGTGGACAAGCCGCGTCAGCAGCGTCAGGACGTCTGGTCGGTCGACATGTCCGGCGGCGGCGGGCATATGGCCATCGTCGGTGGCACGCAGTCCGGCAAATCGACGGCGCTGCAATCGTTCATCCTCTCCGCGGCGCTGACCCACACCCCGGAGCAGGTGCAGTTCTACTGCCTGGACTTCTCCGGCGGCGGGTTGTCGTCGTTGGCGAACCTGCCGCACGTGGGATCGGTCGCCGCGGCCAGGGACGGCGACCGCATCCGGCGCACGATCGCGTTGGTGACGAACCTGCTCGAGAGCAGGCAGTCGCTGTTCGCCGAGTTCGGTATCGACACCATCCGGAAGTTCCGCACGGTGCGTGACGGGCCGGGTGCGGCGCCCTGGCTCGACCGTGATCCCTACGGCGATGTTTTCCTGGTCATCGACGGATGGGACGTCGGGTTCGGTACGAACGGCCCGTACTACGACGAGTACACCCCGGTGATGGAATCCCTCGCCCTGCAGGGTTTGAACTACGGCATCCACTTGGTGGTGAGCAGCTCGCGCTGGATCGCCATCCGCCCCGCGATCAAGGACCTGATGCAGACTCGGATCGAGATGCGTCTGGGTGACCTGGCCGACACGACCTTCAATGTCCACCGAGCCGTTGTCGCGGCGATCCCCGCCAATCGGCCCGGGCGCTGCATCTCGACCGACGGCCTGCACATGCTCACCGCGCTACCGCGCATCGACGGGGTAGGGGAGGCGGACTCGGCCACAGAGGGCCTCGCCGCCGCGGCCGCCGAGGTCTCCCAACGCTATCCCGGCCGGCGTGCGCCGCAGGTCAAACTGCTTCCGCCCCAGGTGGGCATGGACGAAGTGCGCATGGGCTGGCCGGCGCCGCAGACGCTCGCGCAGCGTCTGGCTGTGCCGTTCGGTCTCCGGGAATCCGATCTGCGACCCGCGACAATCGATTTCAACGTGTCGACGCACTTCATCGTGCTCGGCTCGACCGGGTCCGGGAAGTCCACCACCTTGGCCGCGCTGTTGGAGTCCATCCGGCGCCAGTTCGACCCCTCGCAGGCGCGGGTGCTGCTGATCGACTATCGGCGTCGGCATCTGGAGACGGTGCCGCAGGAAATGCTCATCGGGCACGTGACCAACGAACGTGACGTGCGCGATGCGCTCCCGGCGCTGGTGGAGAAGATGCGTTCGCGGCGCCCACCCGAGAACGTGACCCCTCGGCAGCTCGCGGAGCGGTCGTGGTGGACCGGGCCCGAGGTCTTCGTCGTGATCGACGACTATCACATGATCGCGCAGCGTGGCGCGCTGAACCCACTGGAGCCCTTGAAGGAAATCATCGTCGACGGTCGCGACACCGGCTTGCACGTCATCGCTGCACGCAACATCGCCCAGGCGGATACGGCACTGTACGACAACGTGATCGGCCAGATGAAGAACCTCAATTCGGCGGGCCTGATCATGGACGGCTCGAAGCTCGACGGTGTGCTGATCGGCGACGTACGAGCTACCAAACAACCGCCCGGCCGGGGAATCTTGGTGGAGCCCATGAACTCTCGCCGAGATCTCGTCCAGACGGCCTGGGTGCCCCAGCAGATCTGACTTCGTCGTCCGTCCCAAGGTTGGGAATAAATTACCGTTTTCCTTAGCAGCCGCTCGATCCGAGCTGGTAGTCGCGCTCGATTGGAGTCTCACCATGGCACTCCCGGATCTCGGCACCGCGCCGCCGGAGATGTGTCGGCACAGGTCTGCCGGTGCGACGCCATCGCGTCTGAGGCGGACGCCACCGGAACGACGGGAAATCCGAGATCCAGCGGCGGTGTTCGTTCCCGGAGAAAGCCAGGAGGTGCCGGTACTGGAGAAACCCCCGGTAATCGGTGTGGTCGATGACGTCGATGGCCCGATCCGCGCATCGACGATTCCGACGCACACGCTGTCAACGTCCTCGGCGAATCCGTCCGAGGCAAGGTAAACGCCTTATAGGATAGGAACAGATATGCCCATCGGCTACACCGGCGATCCGTCCGACATCAACGCCGTCGCCAAGAAGTTCTTCACGCACGCCGACACCTTCAAGAACCACATGGGTATTCTCGAGGGCATCAAGATGGAGTATGCGCCCGCCGTCCAGGGTGCGACCGGAAATGCCATCCAGCAGGCGATGCAGGGCGCTCTCGACAAGGGCGGAAAGCTGCACGCGACCTTCATGGAGATCGTCGACGCGCTGAACACCTCGGGTGCGACATTCGACAGTCAGGACCAGGAGAACGCGGCGCAGGTCAACAAATACAACCTCAATTTCTGATGCCTGATCTGCAGCAGAAAACAATAGGGAAAGGTTTCGGAAAATGGCTTTGAAGAACGATTACGATGCCGTCGAGGGTCTGGTCATCCGTACCGACAAGGTGCTCGGCGACATGACGGTCGACGCGGGGGAGCGCGACACGCTGGCGAAACTGCTCGCGCAGAACTTCCAGGGTGACGCCGGTACCTCCAACGGCGACCTGCAGACTCGCGTCAAGCAGCAGATCGACCAGTACAACGAGGCCCTGATGCAGCTGAAGGCCGCCACCAAGGGCGTGTCCGGCATCGACGGCCAGTTCCGTGTGGTGGATCAGGGCCAGGCCTCGCGGTTCTCGCAGATCGGGCTCTAGCGGCCCGTCGTTCGAATCGTCCTGCCGGTCAGCGCCCAGTGCCCGGGTCTCCGGTGATGGTCGATCGAACACGGTGGTCTTGGCGTTCGGTTGCTGCCGGGCGCTCGAGACGATACCGATCAATACCCGCTGTCACCCTCGACGAGTCCGTTCACGCGGACATCGTCGAGGGTGATCGCGTATCAGGGGCGTCTTCCGTGAGGGTGGGGGGAGACCAAGTCCGCGAATCGCGTCACGTGACGTTTTGATCGCTGTGGCCAGGGGGTCTTCTGTCGACGGTGCGAGGCTGTCGGCTCGGCGAATGGGTCTCGATTGATATTCCCACCTATGGGGATAGCTTAACGTTCTGATTGCACCGCTCGCTGTCGATGTACTACTCGCCAAGAGTGGGTACCGGTCGTTAGGAGACTTCCATGCACCTCGCTGTTGATCCGGATCATCTCCCGGTTATCGCTTCCCAACTCGGTGTCAGCGCGGAGGACTTGTTGCTGATGCTCGGTGCGGCCGCTCCCGTCGCTGTCCCGGCCCCGCCGGGTCTGGACGACGTGAGCGCGCTCATTCCCACCGCGTGTGCCAAGCAAGCGGCGTTGTTCTTCCCCACCACGGCGAACGGAGTCGCGCTGGGATGCGATGGTGCGGTCGCTCTGCCGGAGACAGGTGTCGCCTTCGCTGCCGGCGACGTGGCCGGTGGTGGCCAAGTGCTCAGTAGAGCCGCGGCGTTCTAGGCGCGGATAACCCGAGCGAAAGCTGATGAGATGCTTGCTGTCGTACTCGGCGCGTTGGCACCGGAGGCAATTATCGCCCCGCTGCTCGCCGGCGATGGGGCCACAACGACGCGGTTGACCGCGAAGGCCTATCAGGCTATGGCCGTGCAATTGCATACCGCCGCGGCCAACACCGACAGTTCGATGCTCCAGATGAGCGGCACGTTCCAAGCGCTTACTTCGGATCAAGCGCAGGCGGCGTTTCGCAAACACTCGGCATGGTTGCGTGAGCAGGCCACGGTGGCCGAGACGACCGCCGAGTTGCTGGATCGAGCGGCTGATATCTCCACCACGGCGAAGGCTGCTATGGGGGCGGTCGCCGCCAAGGTCGCTCAGGTCCGGGTGCAGGAGGGTATCGCGCTCGGTGGCGGCTTCGGCCCGTTGAGTGGGGCGGCGATCCTCGAAGCCGAGGCCGAGTTGGTCGCGCTCAGAGGGGCCGCTCTCGGTGTGATGGCCGGTTACGCTGCGGCATTGGTGCCCACACTTGCCGCACTGCCGCCACCGGTCGAGGCGCCGCCCATAGTGACCGGTGGCCCAGGGCCGGGCCCGCAGACGGACTACGCGTCGTACGACAACCCGACCGACCACACCGGAACCGACCTCACTCACTCGGAGACGTCCTCCAAGTCGACGGGAGATGGGCCGACCGGATCGGATAACGGCAACGGATCGGTCGACGATAAGACCCCGACCGATACGACTCAGCCATCGGATACGACCCAGCCGACTGATACAACGCAGCCGGCTGATACAACCCAGCCGACAGACCCGGCGAACCCCTCGACCGACCCCGACCAGTTGGCGCCGAACACCAATTCCGATCCCTGGTCCGGCGATTCGGGAATGAACGGCACAGGAGATGGAGCTACGGACCAGTCCTGGTTCTATGGCACCTCGCAGAACTCGCCGACATTGGCCGCATTGACTGGTGGGGCCGGAAGTCTCGTCGCGCTGAATATGGCTCGCGGCGGCCTTGGATCGATGCCGGGGGCTTCTACCGGATTCCGGTTGCCCGCCAGCTGGAATCCGGGAGCAGGCCGGGCATTCGGTGCCCTTCCGCAACAAGCGGCGTCCGGACCGATGGCCCGGAAGGGCCCGCCACGCGGTGCGGTCGCGCCGAAGGCGCGGATGCGGCGACGTCGCGATGACGAGAAGAAGCCGTCGAAGGTATTCATACCGGGCGAGCCTGAAGAGGTTCCAGTACTCGAGCAACCCCCTGTCATCGGGGTGATCGAATACGTGGACCGGGATAGCCAGGACGAACCGACGTCCGAATCGGAACTGGCGGTCGGCGTCATCGAGCGAAACGAAGACGAAGCGGTGCTCGCCTCCGCAGAACGGCTCCGGTGAAGCGCGCCGAGGTCGGATATTCAGTCGAAGGAGATGATCACGATGCATTCGAGGAAGGTGTGGAAGACGATCCAGTCGCTGTCGACCTGAACGTCGACGCCGCCTTGCTATTACAGCATCTGGTCGGCATCGACTCCTATCCGCCGGTATTGGCCCTGCTGCCGAATATCTACCGCCTCGAGGATCGGGATCGGGTGTATGCCGTAGTCGCCGCGCAGCTCACCGAAGTGGGCGTGCTCGAGGACGGTCGCGTGCACCCGGTCGTCGAGCATTGGCTCAGGTGTCTCTACCGGCCGGACGTGGAAATGGTCGTGCGGATCCTGAATACCGGGCTGGATGGCGAGCCGAAGGGAATGCTGCGGATGTCGCTTGTCCGCGCGGAGGAGACCCATGTGCTCGCCGTGCGCTCCGACGACGATGTCGTAATCCAGTCGGTGTTCCAGCAGGACCGCGAGCTCGGCACCTTGTCGGCCGCCGTCGCGTCCGCGCTCGGTCCGGCGCCGGCGTTACGGTTCGAGGCGATCGCGGCGACGGTCGAGCAATTCGGCGAGATTTCCGATGACCAGGACGAACGGCGGCGCGCCCTGGTAGAACTCGGTGCGGAACCACACGCCGCCGCAGTATTGAGCCGAGTGCTGGACGAGGTGGTCCGACGGGCGGAGGTGGTGATCATCGAGCACCACGACGGCAGCTCGGCGCAGCCCGAATTCGCCGTGCACGTGGTGGATACCCTGTCGGGGCGAATCATCGTGACTCCGAGCGTCGCGATGGACGGACGGAAATGGGCGACCTATGCCCCCGGCGACGATGCGGCCTTGCGGTCGGGCATCGGGGCGCTGATCGACCTGCTGCCAGGTCGAAGTTGGTTCGACACCAGCAGACTGAACTGAACGTCGGACCGTGGTTGTGGAGAGGACGACGGAGATGAACCGAGCACCGAGCATCAACGGTCATTCGGCCGAGTCCGCGCGCGCTCGCGGCGGTTATGACGCGTACTTCGCACCTACCAACGAGTCGGGGGACGCGGCCGTGACGCAGGGGCCCGCAGCCGAAACGCGTCAGGATGCCGACACCTTCACCCCCGTCGAACCGCCGCGTGAGCCACAGGTGCCCGCCGCGGCGGAACCCGATCACCGTGCGCAGAGCGTGATGGCGCCGCCGCCCACAGCGAGTGTGCCCCCGCCGCAGGTCGACACGCATCCGCCGCAGACCGGCGCACAACCTCCCAGGCCTGATGCGAGGCCGCCGCATGCGAGCGTTCCACCGCCGCAGGCGGGTCCGCCGCGGGATCACTCCGCCGCGCCGCCGACCGCGACGCAACCGCAAGTAGCCCAGCACCATTCGGCGCAGCAGCAGGCCGCCGAACAGTACTCGGCGGAACGAGCTGCCGAACCCTCCCAGGCGATCGCGCGCACCGACCCACCCGCGAATCAGCAATGGTCCTCCGGATCGGCGAGGCCCTGGGTTCCCGAGCGCGTCGATCACTCCGCCTACGAGCCGACGCCGCGGATCGAGGTGCTGCCCGCCGCGCTCAGCTCGATCGAACTGCTCGCCGATATCTCCGCCGCGAAGCGGGCGCAGCTGCGGTCCAACTCCGGCATGCGCGGCGCACTCAACAAAGTCGGCTTCAATCTGGGGCTTTCACCCGCCGAGCAGCGTGCCGAGGACCGCAAGACGCGCATTCGGCGCCAGCTCACCACGACCTATCAGATCGCGGTGATCAGCGTGAAGGGCGGCGTCGGGCGCACCACCACCGCGGCGACGCTCGGTTCGACCTTCGCCGGCCTGCGCCCGGACCGGGTGGTCGCCATCGACGCGAATCCGGACTTCGGCGACCTCTCCACCCGCACCTGCCGGCACCCGTACGGCCTGACTCTGCGCGATCTGGCGCAGGCGCAGAACCTCGACGCGTTCTCCGCGGTGCAGTCGTTCACCTCGATCAATTCGTCGGATCTCGCCGTGATCGCTTCACCGTGGTCCACCGAGGCCACCGAGGCGCTGTCCGGCCGCGAATACAGCACCGCGGTGGAAACCTTGCGCAAGCACTTCAATCTGCTGGTGGTCGACTGCGGGACCGGCGTGCTCGACTCGGTGACGGCGACGGTGCTGCAGACCAGCGACGCCGTCGTGGTGGTCACCCCGGCCACCGTCGGCGGCGTGACCGGCGCGGTGGCCACCCTGAACTGGCTGAGTTCACACGGTTTGCAGCACCTGATCGCCAAGTCGATCGTCGGCATCGTGCATCACCAGCCGTTGAAGCCGACCGTCGACGTCGACGCGATCGAGAAGCTGTTCGAAACCGCGCAGCGCCCCACCTGCGTGTTGCCCTACGACGCACACCTGGCCGAAGGTGGCGAGATCGACCTGCGGCTGCTGGAGAAGGAGACCGTGCTCGCGTACGAGGAGCTGGCCGCCTGGCTGGCCGATGGGTTCCCCGGCTACCTCTCCAGCGGCGCCGACAATTCCGGTGACCGCGGAGGGTGGCGATGAGCGGGCGTAGCGTCAGCGAGGCGGAGGCATGAGCACTGCCGTCGCGCCCGCGCCTGCCGGGACGCAGCCGTCGGCAGAGGTCGCACGGGCTCGTATCGCCGTGATGGTCTCCACCTATCAGGTCGACGTGGTGGTACCGACCAAGTTCACCATCGAGACGTTCATCGACGACCTGCTGGTCGTGCTGGCTTCGGCGATCGATGACGAGAGCGTCGATTTCACCCCGCCGCAGGGCCAGTGGAGCCTGGCCCGCCCGGGCGAGCCGCCGATTCCGCGCTGGCGCGCCCTGGCCGACCACGACGTCACCGACGGCACCGTCTTGATGCTGTCGGTCGTCGAATCGGCGGAGGTCTTCACGCCGGTGGTCGAGGACATCACCGACGCGCTCGCCCTGATCAACGAGCGCGAGTTCGCCGAGTTCGACGCGAACACCGCCGCCATCGTCGGGTTGACCGTCCTCGGCATCGGGGCCTCGGCGGTGGCCGCCATGCTGACCTGGTCGTGGACCATGACCGGTTCGACCTTGTGGTGCGGACTGCCCGCCCTGCTGCTCGGCGGGCTGGGCTGGGCGGCGGCCGCGCTGACCCATCGGCGCAACGCCCCGGCGAAGCTCTCCCTCGGCTTGACGCTGACGGCGACGCCGCTGCTGTTCGCCGGAGGCGCGATGCTGGTGCCGCCCGCCTACGGCCAGCCCGGCCCGCTCGCCGCGGCCAATCTGGCGGCCGGAGCCGTGGTCGCGGCCGTAGCCGCCGCCACCATGATGCGGTTGAGCAAGATGGGCATCGCGACCCTGATGGCGGTGACGGTGCTCGGCATCACGCTGACCGCCGCGGCCTTGCCGCTGACCTATGCCGATCTGTCCGTGGGGCAGGTGGCGGGCGGGACGGTGTTCGTCGCGATCGTGCTGCTGACCGCGGCGCCGCGCCTGGCCGTGGTCATCGCCCGCATCCGGCCACCGGATCTGCCCGATCCGGGCAATGAGGTCTCGCCCACCACGCTGACCGACATCTTCGACGCGGAGACGGTGCGCGAAGGTGACGAGCACACCGCCGTCGGCGAACAGCAGCGCCATGCCGACGAGGCCGGTATCGAGAGTCGCGCGCGGCTGGCGGTGACCAGCCTGCGCGGTCTGATGGCCGCGATCTCCGCCGTGCTCGCGGTCTCGGCGGTGATCTCGGCGGCGGTGAGTCCCGGTGGCATCCGTGAGATCGTCATGGCCGCCGCGATCGGTGGCCTGCTCGCGATGCGCGCGCGCTGGCACCCGGATCGGGTCCAGGCGATCGCGCTGGTCGCCGGAGCCGTGGTCACCGTCTGTGGCGTCGGCTTCGTCCTGGTCGGCGCCTACGAGAGTCCGGTCGCGCGCCTCGTGGTCGGCCTCGTGGTGGCGTCGGCGGCTTGTCTTGCCTGCGTCGCGGCGCTGCGACTGCCGGGCAAACGGCTGTCGCCGGTCACCCGCCGTGTCATCGACCTGGTGGAATACGCGCTGATCTTGGTGGTTCCGGTGATCGCCTTCTGGATCATGGGCGTCTACACCGCGATGCGAGGAATCTGATGAAGGTCGGCAGTGCCGCTGTGGCGGTTCTCGCCGGGGTGATGCTGGCCGTCCCCGCCGCCCCCGCGGTCGCGCTGGAGCCGCCCCAGGTCCTGGTAGGCGCACCGCCCGCGGACGACCCGCCGGGCCCAGAGCAGCCGATGAAGCAGGACAAAGGCTGCCTGGCCGCGGGTGTGCTGCCGGACAGCGACCTCACCCGCACTCCACCGGCGGAACTGGCGCTGGATCTGCGCCGCGCCAAGGCGCTGAGCCGGGGCGGGGGAGTGACCGTGGCCGTCATCGACACCGGAGTGCAGCCGCACCCGCGCCTGCCCAATCTGGTCGGCGGTGGCGACTATCTCGCCGCGGGCGGCGACGGACTGTCCGACTGCGATGCGCACGGCACGCTGGTCGCCGGAATCATCGGCGCGACTTCCGATCCCGGGGACGGCTTCGCCGGGGTGGCGCCGGATGCTCGGATCATCTCCATCCGCATCCGCTCAGGCGCGTTCAGTCCCGAACGACCGAGTTCCGACCAGAGCCAGCGCACCGCCATCGACATCCGGACGCTCGCGCGGGCGATCACGCGCGCCGCGAACCAAGGCGCCGGTGTGATCACCGTGTCGCTGCCGATCTGCATGCCGGTGGACGCGCAGGTGGACCAGTCCATGCTGTCGGCGGCTATCGGCCATGCCGTCCATGTGCGCGGCGCGCTCATCGTGACCGGCGCGGGCAACGCAGGCGGCGGCGCCAACTGCGCGCAGAATCCGGACATCGATCCGACGCGCCCCGGCGACCCGCGCAACTGGCGCGACGTGAAGACCATCTCCACGCCGGGGTGGTTCGGCGCCGATGTGCTCACGGTGGGATTCACCACCGCGACCGGCGCGCCCATGCCGGATTCGCTTACCGGACCGTGGATTTCGGTCGCCGCACCCGGCACCGGCATCGAATCGCTCGGCCCCGGCGGCGGTGGCCTGATCAACGGCGTCGGTGAACCGGACAAACTCGTGCCGGTCGGTGGCGCGTCGTTCGCCGCGGCCTACGTCAGCGGGGTGGCCGCTCTGCTGCGGTCGCGTTTCCCCAACGAGAGCCCGCGCGAGATCGCCGCCCGCCTGCAGGCCAGCGCGCACGCCCCGGCGCGCGGCATCGACAACGTGGTGGGCGCGGGCGTGATCGACCCACTCGCCGCCCTGAGCTACCGCACACCGCCGCAGCAACCGGCGGGCCTGTTCCGGTCCGCGGAACTGCCCGTGCCCCCTCCGCCGCGGGCGAAGGATTCGCGGCCCGCGATCACCGCGACCGTCATCATCCTCGCCGCCGTGCTGCTCGGCGTCGCGGGCAGTCACCTGAACTCCGTGATGCGGAGGCGCCGGTGAGCTTTCCGAGCGTACGGGTCGCCGGCGTGGAGCGTGGTCCGTTCGCCGCCTTCGTCGTCGTCGGCAGCCCGCTGCTGGTCGGGCTGGCGGCGAAGACGCCGTGGTGGGTGAGCGCGGTGATGGTCACGGTCCTGGTCGTGACGGTGACCGTCCGGGTGAACGAACGAACCGCGGTTCGCTGGCTGCTCGACTGGGCGGCCTACCGGAAAGGCCGCACCGCCCGGGCGCGCGAACGCACGCAGGCCGCCACGATCCGGGACGTGCAGGTGGCCGCGGGTGTGTGCGGCGTCAACGAGGCGGGCAGCACGCTGATCGCGATGATCCAGCTCGCGCCGAATCTGGACCTGCCCACCGTCATCGCCGAGCGAACCCTGTACACCGAGGACACCATCTCGGTCGACATGCTGTTTCCGCTGCTGGATCAGTTCGGCATCGCGGTCGACATCGACATCGTCACGACCGGGCAGCGGGTCCGTTCCACCGGCAGCTACAGCATGCTCTACGACCAGCTGATCGGTTCGCACCCGGTAATCGGCGACCGGCTCACCTGGCTGGTGGTCCGGCTCGACCAGGAGCGCAACCTGGCGGCGCTGAGCAAGCGTGGTCCGTGCGCGGTGGTCGCCCCCAAAGCTCTGGCAAGCGCCACGCATCGGATCGCGGGCCGGTTACGTGAGCGGGGCATCGCGGCGCACGCGCTGCCCGCCGCCGCCCTGCGGGACGCGACGCGCCTGCTGCACGCGGGAGTCGAGCTCTCCGATCTCCGGGAGACCTGGAGCAACCTGGAGTCGTCGGTGCCCGGCCGGTGTGTGACGAGCTTCCTGATCGACTGGACCCGGCTGGGTGGGGAGAGTCTGGACGACTGCTGGAGCTGGAACCGCGGCCGCACCACCCTCGTGGTGAGCTTGACCGACGACACGGGGGGGCCGCGCGCCATCGTCCGGTTCATCGGTCCCGCGGTCACCACCGAACCCCCGGACTATCTGCGACTCCTGCGCGGCGCCCAATCCACCGCCTTGCTGGCATCGTTGCCCACCGGCTCCTCCCTCCGCGCACTGCGTGGCTTCGAGTCCGGCGCCGACATCGCACCCGAGGATCTCGTCACCGACCTGGCCATCGCGATCGGCCCGAACGGCCAGATCCTCGGCGCGATCAGCGGGCAACCGCGCCACACTCTCGCGCTGCCGCTGTTCGATCCGGCTCGGTTCAACCCGCGCAGGCGCACTATCGACGTGCACGCCAGGTTGCCCGTCGCCCAGCAGATCATCCTGCGGGCGATGGTGGTCGGCGCGGACGTGGAGATCCATTCGGCGCGTCCGGACAGCTGGCGCCAGCTGGTGAGCGCGGTCGGCGACCCGCGTTCCATGCGCCTGGCCGATCCGGGCGACGGGCGTACCGGCACGCAAACCACCGAGGCGGAGACCCCGGCCACCATCGCGGTCTTCGATCACCTGCCGCCGCGTGCGTCGAGCGCGCACACGACGGTCACCATCAGCGAGCCCGGCGGTCCGCGCAGGCGTGCGGTCGATCTCGCGATCAACCAGGTCAGCGCGACCGCGGTGGACGTGAGTATTCCGATGCGCACGGTGCGCGTCGACCTGATCGAGCCGAGAGGCGAGACACGTTATTTCGAAACCGTCGACGGACCGCCCGCGCACAACGCGGGGGCATCGGGACCCGTGGTTGCACCTCCGCAACCCGGTGGCCGTCGCGTGAGCTGATGGGAGCGGTCGGTTAATGTCTATCACCGTGGTAGCGGACACCCATTCCGATGGCGGCGATCTGACTCATCAGGACGCCGGGGACGCGCTGACCCCCAGACAGGCCGCGGCGGCGATCTTCTCCAGCCGGTTATCGGAGCTGATCGCCGAATCCGTGGTCTCGACCGAGGACGGATCGACGCGGTCGCTGACGCTCTACTCGCTGGCACAGCACCTGGAGTTGGCCTATCCGGACGTGCCGGTGTCGCAGTCCGGCCTGTACCGGCTGATCCACGGTGACGCGATCCCGCGGCTGGATTTGGTGATCGCGCTGGCGCGGGTGTTCGACGTGCCGCCGGAGTACTTCGTGACCGAGGAGAAGAAGCGCTGACCTGATCGGTCGGCTGTTCTCCGCAGCGGGAATAGCATCAGCTCGGCGGCCGGCTCGGGCCCGATACGATCCGGACCATGCCCGCCGAGGACCCGGGAGACGTCTTTCTCCGTCATCGAGGTGCGGTCCTCGACGCACTGCTCTCCGATCCTTCGTTCGGCTCCTCCGCCACACCGTCGGTCGGCGGCGTGGAACTCGGCGGCAGTGCGGACTCCGGCGACAGCACGGACTTCGGCGCCGCATCGCTCGGGTTGCCCGATCTGGACTCGGAGCCGCAGGAGGTCGCGCCGCGGCGTCGCGCTGGTGACGGCCCGAAGGCGAGCGAGCGAATCCTCGCGCTGCTGAACGGGCAGGCGCAGGACTCGGCTCCGGCGATGGAACTCGGGAACGACTATTCCTCGGTCGCGGCGAGATCGAACGCGCCCACCGCGCCGGAACCGGAACCGGAACGCGCATCCGCCGCACCGTCCGAGCGGCTCGCGCCAGCGCAGCAACTGGCCAAGGATGCGCTGGTCCAACTGCGCAAACCCAGGGTCGCGCTGATCGTCGCCGCGGTGGTCGCCGTACTGCTGGTGTTGCTGCTGGTCACCACCGGCGGCAAGGAGAAGAACACGGCGAACGATCAGCTTCTGGTCGTCACGCCGCCGCCGAGCTCCGCGGCGCCCGCTACCTCGGCCGCACCGCCGGCGAGTTCGATCATCCAGGTGAAGTCCGCGGACTCGAAGTGCCCGCCCGGCAGTACCTCGGCGATGGACGCTTTCGGCGGCCAGACGGGCAAGGCGTGGTCGTGCGTGCGCGCCTACAAGGTCGACGGCCAGGTCATCACCATCGACCTGGGCAAGACCTATCAGATCGACTCGATCGGCATCGTTCCAGGCTGGGATCACATCAGCGCGGACGGCACCGATCAGTGGGCGAAATACCGCACTGTGAGCCGGGTTTCCTATCAGTTCGACGACGGCAACAAGACCGTTTACACGCAGCCGACCCTCGACCAGCGGACTCTGGTGGTGACCAAGCTCGAGCCCGCGGTGAGCGCCTCGAAGATCGTGCTGACCGTGCTGGAGTCCAAGGGCGATTCGTCGATCAACACCACCGCGATCTCCTCCATCGTCGTCACGGGGCGCTGAGGTGTCCACGCTGCCCGAACTGGTCTGCCAGTACTGCTCGCACCGCAACACCGGCGCGGATTCTCGCTGCGCGCACTGTGGCGCGCCGCTGCGCACGGCCGTGGACACGGTGCGAGCCGCCGCGGAAAAGCTGCCCACCCAGGTCGCCGAAGTCGCCGAGAAGGTCGGCGGCGAGGCCGAAAAACTTGTGCACAAGGCGTATCCGCGGTGGCAGTGGCAGGCGGTCGGGGTGCTGCTGCTGTTGATGGTGGTGGCCGCGGTCTTCGCCGTCCGGTCCTGTTCGCTGTCGCTGCCGTCTCTGCGGGGATCCGCGCCGGTCCAGGCCATGCCGGATCTGCTGCGCACGGCGGCGACCTGCCAGCCGCTGGATTCCGGTGGGCAGCGGGAGAAGTGCGTCATCGCCGCCACGGACCCGATGCTCTTCGGCGGTATCGCGGGCGGCCGGGACGTGACCTTCTACGCCGAACTGGTCCCGCAGGATCGCCTGGCCGACAGCATTTCTCGATGGCGCGGCGCGGGCGGCTCCGCTCTCGTCGATGGCCCCGTCTACGCCGCGATCGGTCCGTCGGCAACCGTTTGGTACGCCGACACCCGGACGGGGCTGCGATTGGAAACGGGCACCTTCGCCGGTCGCGCGGGGGCCCAGACCTTCTTGTCGCGGGCGGGACTGGTCCGCTGACCGGACCGCGCCCCTTCCGCCGGAGTTCAGAAAATCCCTGATCCGGGACGGCGTTATCCATGTCCGTCCTGGAAGATTATTGTTACACTGTTGATTGTGCCGTTATCCAGCGGTACGTTATTTGAAGTACGAAACACGTACGGGTGCAGTTCTCGGGAAGGCAACGGATCGATGGTGGCAACCACCCAGCAGACGATTTCATCGAAGCGGTTCCGCGATGATCCGACCGATCTGGAGGCGGCTTATTTCCGGTGGATCCAGCCGGGTTCCTCGGCCTCGGCGATCACCGACCGGGCCGAGCGGATCTTCCGTCAGCATCTGGAGCTGGCGGCCACCCGCGCGCCCGGTTCGGCGACCACCAGGGTCTACCGTCCGGACGACAGCGCGGGGGTCGGCGCCGCGATCCAGATCGTCAACGACGACATGCCGTTGCTGGTCGACTCGGTGACCGCCGCGCTGCGCCGCCTGGGCGCGACGGTCACCGAAATCGTGCATCCCGTGTTCGACGTCTCGCGCGACGCCGACGGCCGGGTCCTGGCCATCGCGCCGCGCGACGGCGTGGCCGAGCCGGCCGGGGAGACGGACGGACATACGCTGCGCGAGTCGTGGATTCACGTGCAACTGGGCGCGGGTCTGTCCGACGAACTGGTGGATCGGATCGAACAAGCGCTGCCGCCGCTGCTGGCCGACCTGCGCCGGGTGGCCGACGACACGCCGACCATGGTCGAGGTGCTCAATACCGTTGCCGATCAACTGGATCAGGCCGCGCAATGGGCGGGCGACGCGGAGATCCCGCAAACCGCCGGGTTGCTGCGCTGGCTGTCCGACGGGCACTTCACGCCGCTCGGCTACGGCTACTACCACTTCCGCCGCTCCGCGCCGAGCGCGAACGCCGACTTCGAACCGTGGCAGCTGCCGGGCACCGGGCTCGGCGTCCTCGGCAACGGCGCCGACGCCGATATCAGCGTGCCCGTGGTCGGCGCGAAGCGCACCGTCCTGCGGATGGCCAATGGATCGGTGGACTCGCTGCTGCCCGGATCGCGGGACTTGTACTTCATCAGCGTGGCCGACTACGGCGCGAGCGATCCGAGCGGCCGCGCGGCCTGGGGCGACACCGTCAAGATGGTGAAGGGCGAACACGTCTTCGTCGGCACCTTCACCGTCGCCGGCCTGCACGAGAACATCCTCGACATCCCGGTGATCTCGCGGCGCGTGCTGCAGGTCATCGAATGGGCGGGCTTCGGCCTCGACTCGTTCTCCGGCCAGGCCATGCTGGAGATGATGCAGTCGTTCCCGCGGGTGGAGCTGTTCTCCACCGACGCGCGCAGGCTGTTCGAAACCGTCTCCGCGGTCATGAATCTCGGTTTGCGGCGGCAGGTTCGGTTGTTCATCCGGCGCGATTCGCGCAGCGACACCATCTACTGCCTGGTCTACATGCCGCGCGACCGCTACTCCACCGAGGTTCGCGTGCGCATGGGTGACATCTTGCGCGAGCAGTTCGATGCCGAGCAGATCGCGTACTCGGCGCGGGCCACCGAATCGGAACTGGCCGTCGTCTACTTCACGGTGCACCGCAAGCCGGGCGCCGAGGCCGCCGACATCTCCGAGGAGAGCCGCGAGCGAATCCAGGAGTTGCTGCTGGCGACGACCTGGACCTGGAGCGACCGCCTGGTCGCCGAGGCGGCGGGCGTCTCCGACGTGCCGCAGGCGCTGGTCACCGAGTACGCGGCGGCCTTCCCGGCCAGCTACCAGCAGGAGCACGAGCCCGCGCACGCGCTCAGTGATCTGCGCCGCCTCGAGCGGCTGTCCGACGGCGCGATCGACACCGACCTCTACCGCCAGGGCGACCCGGGCTCGGCCGAATGGCGATTCACGCTCTACGTCGCGGGCGAGGGCATCTCGTTGAGCCGGGTGCTGCCGGTGCTGCACAGCCTCGGGGTGGAGGTGGTCGACGAGCGGCCCTATCGCATCACGCTGGCCGACCGGCCGGACCGCTGGATCTACGACTTCGGGCTGCGGGTGACCGCCGCGCCGCTGCGGGAAGCGCTCGACAGCGAGCCGCCCGCGCAGCTCGGGCACTCCGTGGATGCGGCGTCACTGCCGGAAACCAGTGTGCGGCGGCGTTTCCCGGACGCCGTGACCGCGATGTGGTTCAACCGCGCAGAGGTCGACGGACTGAACGAACTGGTACTGCGGGCCGGCTTGCACTGGCGTGAGGTGGCTCTGCTGCGCGCCTATGCGAAGTATCTGCAACAGGCCGGTTTCGCCTACACCTTCGGGAATATCACCCGTGTCCTGCTCACTCATCCGGAGACGGCGCGGTCGTGCACCGACCTGTTCGCCGCGTACTTCGACCCGGACGGCGTCGGCACGGAGGCCACGGACCGGGCGGCGGAGATCGCCGAGCGGGTGCAGGCCGAGATCGATGCCGTGGTCAGCCTGGACACCGACCGCATCCTGCGCGCCCTGTTCGGCCTGATCGAGGCGACCTTGCGGACCAACTACTACCGGCGCGACGAGACGGGCGCAGCGCTGGACTACCTGTCGGTCAAGCTGAATCCGCACGCGATCGCCGAACTGCCGAAACCGAAGCCGCAGTTCGAGATCTTCGTGTACTCGCCTCGGGTGGAGGGTGTGCACCTGCGTTTCGGGTCGGTGGCGCGTGGTGGTCTGCGGTGGTCGGATCGGTTGGAGGATTTCCGTACCGAGATTCTCGGTCTGGTGAAGGCGCAGGCGGTGAAGAACGCGGTGATCGTGCCGGTCGGCGCGAAGGGCGGTTTCGTGGTCAAGCAACCGCCCGCGGCCACCGGCGATCCGGCAGTGGACCGGCAGGCGTTCGGCGCGGAAGGCATCGCCTGCTACCGCACGTTCATCTCCGGCCTGCTGGACATCACCGACAACGTGGACCGCGCGACCGGTGCGGTGCTCCCGCCCGCGCAGGTGGTGCGCCGCGACGGTGACGACACCTACCTGGTAGTGGCCGCGGACAAGGGCACTGCGACGTTCTCCGATATCGCCAATGATGTGGCCCAGAGTTACGGCTTCTGGTTGGGTGACGCGTTCGCCTCCGGCGGTTCGGCCGGCTACGACCATAAGGCGATGGGCATCACGGCCAAGGGTGCGTGGGAGAGCGTGAAGCGGCACTTCCGTGAGATGGAACTCGACACCCAGACCCAGGACTTCACCGTGGTCGGTGTCGGTGACATGAGTGGCGATGTGTTCGGCAACGGCATGTTGTTGTCGGAGCACATTCGTCTGGTGGCCGCGTTCGACCACCGGCACATCTTCCTCGACCCCGACCCGGACGCGGCGCGTTCCTATCGGGAGCGGCAGCGGATGTTCGCGTTGCCGAGGTCGTCGTGGGCGGATTACGACACGTCGCTGATCAGTCCCGGCGGCGGTGTCTACGATCGGTCCGCCAAGGCGATCCCGGTGACGCCGGAGGTGCGCGCTGCCCTCGATCTGCCCGCGAGCGTGACCACCTTGTCGCCGCCGGAGATGATGAAGGCCATTCTCGTGGCCCCGGTCGATCTGCTGTGGAACGGCGGTATCGGCACCTACATCAAGGCGAGTACCGAGACCAATGCCGAGGTGGGCGACAAGTCCAACGACGCGGTCCGGGTGAACGCCGACCAGCTGCGGGTCAAGGTGATCGGCGAGGGCGGCAACTTGGGTGCGACGGCGCTGGGCCGGATCGAGTTCTGCCGCAACGGCGGGCGGATGAATACCGACGCGCTGGACAACTCGGCGGGCGTGGACTGCTCCGACCACGAGGTCAACATCAAGATCCTGCTCGATGCCGTTGTCTCCAGTGGCGAACTCGCTGTCGCCGAGCGTAATCCGCTGCTGGCCTCGATGACCGACGAGGTCTCCGACCTGGTGCTGCGGGACAACATCTCGCAGAATTTCCGGCTCGGGATGTCCCGGGCCGACGCGGCCGGCATGTCGGGAGTGCACGGCAGGATGATCAACGACCTCGAACAGCGTCGCGGTCTGGACCGCGAGCTGGAGGCACTGCCGACCGAAGCGGAGCTGGCCCGTCGCGCCGCCGAAGGGAATGGCCTCACCTCGCCCGAGCTGGCGAATCTCATGGCGCACGTGAAGCTTTCGCTCAAGGCGGACCTGCTGGCCGGCGATCTGCTCGACAGCGCGGCGTTCGCGTCGGTGCTGCCGGCCTACTTCCCCGCGCCGCTGCGCGAGCGGTTCGCGCAGGCGATCGGCAGGCACCCGCTGCGCCGCGAGATCGTGGCCACCGTCGTGGTCAACGAGATGGTGGACTACGGCGGCATCACCTACGCGTTCCGGCTCGCGGAAGAGGCCGGGGCGACCACCGACGACGCGGTGCGCGCCTACCGGGCGGCGGTGGAGATCTTCGACCTGCACGATCTCTGGCAGCGGATCAGGCAGACGCCGATGTCCACGGCGGCGCGCAACGAACTGGAGCTGGAGACCAAGCGCACCCTGGACCGGGCCGCACGCTGGCTGCTGTCCAACCGGCCGCAGCCCATCGCGATCGGTGCGGACATCGCCAGGTACCGCGACGGCGTGCGCGCCCTGTCGGTCCAGGTGCCCGGGTGGCTGACCGGCTACCTCACCGACGATCTCGCCGCACGCTCGCGGGGGTCGATCGCTCGCGGCGCGCCGCGGGAACTGGCCGAGGAGACCTTCGGGCTGATCCACCGCTTCGGGCTGCTGGACGTGCTCGACCTGGCCGATATCGCCGACCGCGAGGCCGCGGAGGTCGCGGTGCTGTACTACGCGCTCAACGAGCACTTCCAGATCGAACGGCTGCTGACCGCGGTCGGCAAGCTGGAGCGTGGTGGGCGCTGGCGGGCGCTGGCCCGGCTCGCGGTCCGCGAGGATCTCTACGGTTCGTTGCGGTCGCTCACCCTCGATGTGCTGACCGCGACCGAACCGCAGGACAGCACCGCCGAGAAGATCGCGTACTGGGAGTCGACCAACCGTTCGCGGCTGGCCCGTGCGGGAGCGTCGCTGGCGCAGATCTTCGCCGCCGAAACGCACGATCTCGCCGCGCTCTCGGTGGCGGCACGGCAGGTCCGCGGCTTGGTCAGCGGCGGTGACGCGACGGCCGTCGCACCGACGGTCGCTGGCTGATCGGCCGCACGATGCCCGGAGGCAGGCGCTCGGCGTCAGCCTCCGGGCATCGGCGTTCCGCACTCGCCGCAGAACTTGGCGCCGGGACTCGATTGCGCGCCGCAGCTCGGGCAGTGCCGTGGTTGCGGGGCCAGGCGCGCCCCGCAGTTCATGCAGAACTTGGCGCCGGCCGGATTCGCGGCCTGGCAAGCGGCGCATGAGCTCTGGGCAGGCTCCGGCGCCGCGGCAGGCAGCTGCGGCGCGGGGGAGGGATTTCCGACCTGGTGGCCGATGGCGTTCAAACTCAGTGCCGCGCCGAGGAATCCGCCTTCCATACCGTGGTGTCCGCGCGCGAACCCCTGGCTCGCGCCGAGTGCGAGCTCGCCCGCGGCATAGCGCTGGAAATCGCCGGTGAGGCTGATGTACTTGACGTCCTTGGCGAGTCGCTTCAGCCGGTCGGCGTCTTCCGGCGCCAGGCTGATGTCGAAGTTGCCCATCCGCGAGATGCGCAGCCCGTATTCATAGAGCGCGGTATTGGTCTGGCGCAGCACGGCGCTCTCGATCGGCTGCAATTGCGCCGAGAGCCCGAGTACCGGCCATTCGCCGCGCGCGACCCCTCGGGTCACCGCCATCTTCATGGCTTTGAGTAGCAGGTCGGCGCACCAGCTCTGCACCCGATCCTGGTCGGTGAGATCGGCGGTGCCCGCGAGTGCGGTCAGCAACTCGGCCGGGTCGCGAACGGTCAGGGCGAACTCGCCGAAGACGCGCAGCGTCACCACCTGCTCGCTGACCGGGTCGAGGATGTCGTCCAGCCGGCCGCCGAAGCGTATCCCGGGGAACTCTCTCGTGGAAACGAAATACAGTTCGGCGCGGTAGTAGTTGCCGCCGGTGAGGGTGTCGACGAGCGCACCGAGCACAGGTAACTCGTCGGCGTCGATACGGTGGCGTCCCGGGCCCATCGCGGCCACCACTCGCCCGGACTTGACGAACAAGGCGAGCTGGTCGGCATTGACCATCGCGCGGCTGTACCGGCGGATGTTGACGTCCGGCCACTTGTAGACCAGCTGATTCTTGCGGTCCTCGGGGACCGCGATGAATTCCCGTTCGAACCAGGCCATCTGCGCTCCCTCGTCCCGTTTGTCCCATTGAGCGTACCGATATCTGGTGGCACGATCAACGAATCCTGACGTGATCGCCCCTGCTCGGATGCCCTTTTCTCAAAGTTCTTGATGTCCAGCGTGTTACAACATGCCAATCGCTATTGAACGTGCCGCTATGTAACGGTACATTGAGCGAAGTTATGATCGCCGTCACCTGAAAGGCCATCGCCATGACCACAGTTCGACCACCAGCGGATGCGCCCGCGCAGGCTGCCGCGCTCGAAGACGAGGACTCGGGCTATCACAAGTCGCTGCGCCCGCGTCAGCTGCAGATGATCGCGATCGGTGGGGCGATCGGCACCGGGCTGTTCCTCGGTGCGGGTGGCCGGCTGGCGAGTGCGGGCCCTGGCCTGTTCATCGTTTACGCCATCTGCGGCGTGTTCGTGTTCTTCATCCTGCGGGCGCTCGGCGAGCTGGTGTTGCATCGCCCCTCCTCGGGATCGTTCGTCTCCTACGCCCGTGAGTTCTACGGCGAGAAACTGGCCTTCGCGGTCGGGTGGATGTACTTCTTCCACTGGTGCATGACCGGGATCGTAGACATCACCGCCATCGCGACGTATGTCCATTTCTGGGGAGCGTTCGAGGCGATACCGCAGTGGTTGATCGCTCTGGTCTCGCTCGCGGTAGTGGTGAGCATCAACCTCGTCTCGGTGAAGTGGTTCGGCGAGCTCGAGTTCTGGGCCGCGCTGATCAAGGTGATCGCGCTGATCACCTTCCTGATCGTCGGCACCGTGTTCCTCGCGGGCCGCTTCAAGATCGATGGCCAGGTCACCGGCCCGAGCGTGATCGGCGATCACGGCGGGCTGTTCCCGAGCGGGTTGCTTCCGCTGGTCCTGGTCACCACCGGTGTCGTCTTCGCGTACGCCGCAGTGGAACTGGTCGGCACCGCGGCCGGTGAGGCGGAGAACCCGGAGAAGATCATGCCGCGCGCGATCAACTCGGTGATCGCCCGGATCGCGCTGTTCTACGTGGGTTCGCTGGTGCTGCTCGCGCTGCTGCTGCCCTACACCGCGTTCAAGAACGGTGAGAGCCCCTTCGTCACCTTCTTCTCGCGCCTCGGTGTGGACGGAGCGGGCTCGGTGATGAACCTCGTCGTGCTGACCGCGGCGTTCTCCAGCCTGAACGCCGGTCTCTACTCGACCGGCCGCATCCTGCGCTCGATGTCGATGAACGGCAGCGCGCCCACCATCGCGGCGCGCATGTCGCGCGGCGGTGTGCCCTACGTCGGCATCCTCGCCACCGGCGCGGTCGCGCTGATCGGCGTCGGCCTGAACGCGGTGGTGCCCGAGCAGGCCTTCGAGATCGTGCTGAACATGTCGGCGCTGGGCACCATCTTCGCGTGGACCGCGATCGTGGTCTGCCAGCTGCAGCTGTGGCGCTGGTCGCGCACCGGCCGTGCGGAGCGTCCGTCCTTCCGGTTGATCGGCGCGCCGTACACGAGCTACGCGACGCTGGTGTTCCTGGCGACCGTGGTCGTGCTGATGGCCTTCAGCGATGACCACGTGCAGCGTGGTGCGGTGATCACGATGGTCGTCATCATGGCTCCCGCGCTGGTGGGCGGCTGGTTCCTCGCCCGCAAGCGGGTGTTGCAGATCGCGGAGATCCGCCAGGGCATCACCGGGCAGTTCCCGGTCCTGGCCGAGCGGCCGCGCCGCGAATCGGGCGACCCGGTGGTGATCCTCGACAAGCCCGACGAAGAGTGAAGCAG